>DPMS01000826.1 GCA_003541285.1 Actinomycetota bacterium | reverse complement strand
CGACGTCGGCGAGACCTTCGCCGGTGTTGACTACGACACCGGCGTGGATGCGGCCCGTGAGTTCACCGCGATCATCCCCGCCGGGACCGCCCCGGCACAGGCGGCCCTGCGCTGGGTCATCGATCAGCCCGGAGTCAGCACTGTCATCCCTGGCGCCAGCAGCGCCCAGCAGGCCAGGCAGAACGCCAATGCGGCCAGCCTGCCGCCGCTCACCGNNCCTGCTTCCCGCGCGGCCATCCCGGCTGCCATCGCGTCGGCGACGGCGGCCGCGCCCGCGCCCGGCCCATCCCGCATGCCGTCGATGGCGCCGGCCTGATCCTCGGCACTGCGGTTCTGGCTGAGCTTGTACTTAGCCTCCACCGAGGCGATCACCAGCTCGACCCCGACGATCCCGCGCAGCTGCCCGTCGATGTACTCGGGCGGGGCGTCAGTCACCGCCCAGGGCTGCGGCCGCGCCGCCTCATGCTGGCTGGTCAGCCGGGTCACCACGGCACGCAGCCACTCCGGATCCCGGTGAATCGTGAGCGGTCCGGTGAAGTGAACGGTGAGGTAGTTCCAGGTGGGCACCACCCGGCCGTGCCGCGCTTTAGCCGGGTACCACGTGGGCGACACGTAGGACTGCGGCCCGTGCACGATCGCCAGCGCGACCGCCCCGGGTGAGGTGGACTGCCACTGCGGGTTGGCCAGTGCCAGATGGCCGAGCAGGCGCCCGTGCGCGCCAGCCGCCTCACCTGACCGGTCCCAGATGACCGGGATGAGACTGGCGACCGGCTTGGTCCCGTCGAAGGTGACAAGGTCAGCCGCGGCGACGCCATTGACGAAGGCAGCGACCTCATCCTCGCCGGGGGCGGCGAAATGGGGTGGGAGGTACACGCCTGTGAGCCTATGCGCGCCCCCGGCCGGGCAGCCAGCCACCGGTGCCTGCCGGCTCCCGGATGCGCATATGCGCGCACCCGCCGAATCATCTATCGTCAATGAGCGATGAATGGTGATATGCAGACCGCGGGCGGCCCGCCGCCACCGTCACTGGGCCGGGACGCCGCCATGCAGTATGCGGCCTGGTTCCGCGCGCTCGCCGAGCCGACCAGGATCGAGATCGTTTCCCTGCTCGCACGCCGCCAGGAGCCCATGACCGTGGGCCAGATCGTGGGCGCGGCGCACGTCGGCCAGTCCACCGTGTCCCAGCACCTCAAGGTGCTGGCCGAGGTGCGTTTCGTGCTCGTCGAACGGCGTGGGACTGCTCACTACTACCGGCTTAACGAAGCTTGCGTGGACGGCTTCCCAACCGCCGCCGACCTCGTCGTGGGGAACCACCCCCCGGCCCCGGCCGGGCTCAGCCAGCCCGCCTGCGACCCCCCAGCGAACCGGCCGGCCCCGGCCGGCGGTGCTGGCGGCATTGCCATCCGGCCCCTGGAGCCCGCCGACGCCGGTCAGGTGCTCGCCATCTACCAGGCCGGGCTCGACACGGGCCAGGCGAGCTTCGAGACCCAGGCTCCCTCGTGGGAGGAGTTCGACGCGGGAAAACTTCCCGGGCACCGGCATGTGGCCGTGGCGGCAGACAGCGGTGCGGTCCTCGGCTGGGCGGCGGTGTCCGCCGTCTCCGGCCGGTGTGTGTACGCGGGCGTGGTGGAGCACTCGGTGTACGTGGATCCGGCGAGCCAGCGCCGCGGGTCAGGCTTCACCCTGCTCCGGGCGCTGATCGGCTCGACCGAGGCGGCCGGGATCTGGACCATCCAGTCCGGCATCTTCCCGGAGAACTCGGCCAGCCTGCGGCTGCACGAGCGGGCCGGGTTCCGGGCCGTCGGCATCCGCAAGCGGATCGGCCGCCACCACGGCCGCTGGCGGGACGTGGTCCTGATGGAGCGCCGCAGTCCCGTCACCGGCCAGGACTGACCATCCCGCCAGGAGAGTCAGCCGGCCAGCTGGTCAGCCGGCCGGGAGGGCCTGAGCGAAGTCGGCCCACAGGTCGTCAGGATGTTCCAGCCCGACCGAGACCCGGATGCTTCCCTCGCCGATGCCCGCCTCCTTCAGCCCGGCCGCGTCCATCTGCCGGTGCGAGGTGGACGCGGGATGCAGCACCAGCGTCTCGGTGCCGCCCAGCGAGGGGGCGAGCGCGGCCAGGCGCAGCGCGCTGACGAACGCCAGGCCGGCCTCGCGCCCGCCGGCCACATCGAAGGCGACCATGCCGCCGAATCCGGACAGCAGCCGCCGCGCGACCGCGTGGTCGGGGTGGCTGGGCAGGCCGGGCCAGTGCACTTCCGCCACGGCCGGGTGAGCGGCGAGCCGTTCCGCCAGATGCGCCGCGTTCTCGCAATGGCGTGCCATCCGCAGGGACAGCGTCTTCAGCCCGCGGATGGTGAGCCAGGCGGCAAAGGGATCCGCCGCCACGCCGAGGTCCACCGAGTTCTTCCAGAGCGCGTGGTGCATCTCGTCCTGGGCAGAAACGATCACCCCGAGGGTGACGTCGTCGTGGCCGCCCAGGTACTTGGTGGCGGAATGGAGCACGATGTCGGCGCCGTGCTCGATCGGCCGGCACAGCAGCGGCGTGGCGAAGGTGTTGTCCACCACACACGTCAGCCCGGCCGAACGGGCCGCTGCCAGCAGCGCCGGCTGGTCGCTGACCGCGACCGTCGGGTTGGCGACCGTCTCCAGGTACAGCAGCCGGGACCGCGGCCGCAGGGCAGCGGTCAGTTCCGCCGCGTCCCGCCCGGAGATGTAACTGACGTCGATGCCGTAGCGGGCGGCGAGGCCGACGAAGACCGAGAAGGTCCCGCCGTACAGGCACCGCTGGGCGATGACATGGTCGCCGGGGCGGAGCAGGGCGAGCAGCACCGCGTTGATCGCGCCCATGCCGGAACTGGTCGCGATCGCGCCCACACCCCCCTCCAGATCCGCGACCGCGTCCTCCAGCGCACTGGTGGTCGGGTTGCGGTAGCGGCTGTACGCGAAACCGGCGCCGGGGTCGGCCAGCGCCTCCGAGCAGGCCACCGGATCGGTGAAGGCAAAGGTCGAGGTCTGGTAGATCGGGACACTGACCGGCCGGGACCCGCTCAGATCGGGGGCGGCGGCGTGGATGGCACGGGTTTCCAGGTGCAGGCTCATGGCACCGACTCTGCCCGCTCGCCCCATCCAGCGGAAGGCCGGCCCCACGAGTGGACGGCCGTCAGGGTTTGTGTGATCAGTCACTCCATTCCCGTGTTTTTCCCGTCAACGTGGGTCCCGGGCTTGCTACCTTGACCCTGCGCAGACGGCTGTCCGCGGAGGAGGGGGACGATGTCCACGGGGTTTGAGCCGGACGGGACGGGAGAACTGCCTGTCATTGACGAGCCGGCCGGGCCGGGCCGCGGGCCGGCGCCGCAGGCCAGGCGCCGGTGGTTTCCGGCGGCCGGGGGTGCCGCCGCGCTCGCGCTGCTGGCCGGCGGCGTGGTGACCCTGGTGCCGCACCACAATCACCCGGTCGCCCAGCTGGCTGCCGACTGTGGCCTGATCCACTGCGACGCCACTCTCCCCGGCGCGATCGCCACCACCTCACCCTCGGCTCACCTCAGCACGGCCCGGCCGCATCACAAGACCCGCGCGTCCGCGTCGCCCAGCACGTCGCACGTGCACACGCCCGCAGCGTCCGCCACCAGCACCAAACCCACGCCGCCTCCCCCGCCGTCGCCGGCTCCGAAGCCGCCGACCGGCCCGAACGTCGCCGTGACCTACACCCTGGACAGCGTCAGCCAGCGGGGGAATCACTTCCACGCTCACCTGACCATCGTCAACCGGGGCAGCCAGCCGGTCTCCGGCTGGACCGTCCAGCTCACCCTGCCCGGCGACTGGGTCCACTGGGTCGGGTACCGGCAGGGACGGGACTGGAACCCATTCAGCAGCTGGAGGCTCAGCGGGAGCACTCTGACGCTGAGTGCCACTTCCGCCAGCGAGACGCTCAGCCCTGGTGCCCCGCAGACCGTGTACATCGACGGCGGCGGAAATGCGACGTCCCCGGGTGGCTGCACCTTTGACGGCGCGTCGTGCCAGTCCTAGGCCGGCGGCCGGCCCTGCCGGGCAACGGTAAGGTCACTGCATGACCCGCCGGGATGAACTGGAAACCCTTTCCTCGTCCGAACTGCACGACCGCGCGGTGCGCCTGGCCGTCCGGCACCTGGACATCGGCTTCCTGTGGGAAATCCTGCGTGAACTGCCCGCGTCCGAGGCAGCCCGCGGGCGCACGGACATCGCGGCCGCAGACATCACCCAGGTGTCGGCCATGATCTCCGACGCTCTCGCCTCCGGCGAGGGCGAGATCGCCGACTCACTGCGCCCGCTCTACCTCGACTATCTCGAAAAGCACGCCGGCTAGCAGCGGGCGGTCACCCCTGCCCGGGCGGCTCGGGTGGGGCCGCGGGGCGGCGCGGGGCCGGAGCGGCAGCCGTCGCCCACTGAAAGCGGGACGAGTCCCGGGACAGGATCTTCTCCAGGGCCGCACCCATGCTGCCGTCCTCCTCGATCATGCGGCGCACCACCCAGATGAGCGCCGGGATGGCCCAGAAGTCCCCGCATACCCACAAGATCGCAGCACCGATCTGCTGGTCGGCGAACGGCGGCAGGCTGACCCCCCGGATGTGGTTGTACACCGGGTACCAGGACACCTGGGTGAGGATGCTCATCGACATCGCCAGCACCCACATGGCCGTGTTCGACGCGATCAGGGCGAGAGCCTGGGAGGCGAGCGGCATCTTGCGGCGGAACGGCGGCGAGGGGATGAACTGGAGCCAGAACACCACCCCGACGGCGAAGAAACTCCCGTGCATCAGCCAGATGTGCACCACCTGGTTACGCGTACCCAGGTCGAACAGGGCGGGCACATGCCAGACGATCATCACCAGGCTGAACGACACCACCGCCACCCACGGCCGCAGGAAGAACCCGGCCACCGCCCGCAGCGGCCGGGACCAGCCACCCCGCATGGTGCTCCGGGTGAGTGCCTGGCCCGACCGTCCCGGCAGGCCGTCCAGCAGTGGCTGCCACGGGGCACCGGCTACCACCAGCGTCGGCGCGGCGAACATCAGCAGCAGGTGCTGGGCCATGTGCACGAAGAAGTAGTCGTCGGCCCAGTAGTCGATGGGCGAGACCACCGACAGCAGCAGGACCGTCAGCCCGCCGTAGAACCACCAGGACCGCTGGCGCCGCTGCCGGGTCCGCTCCGGGCGCGAGCGCCGGGCCAGCCGGGCCAGCCCGATCTCATGCCAGATCACCAGCACGACGACAACGATCAGGAACGGGTCGAATGCCCAGTGATCAGTGAGATATCTCATCCAACTTCACTTCATTGACGTAACGAATGAATCCGGGTCACCGCGCTGACCAGGACGTTACTCCCTCGCGGGGGCCGGGCCAACCGGACCTGCCCGGCCGGCTGGCCCCGCGCGTGGCTGCTGTGCCGCCGTTCGCCAGCCACCGCCGGCGGGTCCGGCGCGTGCGATCCTACGCCCCGGCCCCGGCACGGGCCGGTTCTGGCCAGCCACGGGCCGCCGATCGTCCCCGCCGGGCCGACCCGGGCCGCCAAACTCCACGCGGCGCACCTATGGCTCAATACGGGATTGACCTGCACAATCGAGAGAAGAGGATCATTCGATCGCGGTCCGGGCGCGACAGAGATCATTCGATCGCTGTCCGGCCGTGTCCTAGCGGGAGGGGTGGATGCGGCCCGGCAGGCATGGCGGCAGCCCGCCCGGCAGGCGCGGTCTCAGCCGGGCCGGCAAGCACGGCAAGAGCAGGCCTGCGCGCACGGCGCGCAGGCCTTTCGGCCGCGTCACCTGTGGCGTGAGCCTGGCGGCCGCCGCCGCCATCGCCATCCTGGCGATGACGCCGACCGCCAACGGCGCGGTCCGCCTGGCGGACCGGCTGGCCGCGGCCGCGAGGACGCTCTCCCGCCAGGCGCCGGACGTCCCGCCGACGCTGGCCGATGCCCGCATCTTCGCCGGATCCACGGCCGTGGGTGCCCTGTTCACCGTCAGTTCCGGCCAGCTGGGCAAGCACTTCTGCACCGCGAGCGTGGTGGCCAGCCCGGTCAAGGACCTGGTGATCACCGCCGCCCACTGCGTGAGCGCACTGGCACCCAGCCAGATCGCGTTCGTACCCGGCTACCACGACGGGGTGACCCCCCACGGTGTCTGGCAGGCCACCCAGATCGTCACCGACAGCGCGTGGCGCACTTCGGCCAACCCCGGCCACGACGTTGCCTTCCTGGTGGTCAGCCAGGCCGGCAGCAGCCAGCCGATCGAGGACGTGACGGGCGGCGAGCGGCTGGGCACCGGCTGGCCCGCCCGGGTCCCGGTCCAGGTCATCGGGTACCCGGACACTGCCAGCCGGCCGATCACCTGCCGGGGGCGCAGCAAGCCGTTCGGCGGGCACGAGATGGAGTTCGACTGCGGCGGCTACACCGGCGGCACCAGTGGCGGGCCCTTCCTCGGCGAGGTCGACCCCACGACCGGCCTGGGGACCGTCATCGGCGTGATCGGCGGTTATGAGCAGGGCGGCTACATCGCCTCGGTGTCCTACTCACCCCGGTTCAGCAGCGCCGTCCAGGCGCTCTTCCAGACCGCCATCAGCGACGGCTGACCCGGGGCCCCTGGGCGGTACCGGGCCGATGATGGGTAACCGCACCGGGGCGGCTCAGCTGTGCGCGGGTGAGGGGACAATGCGGTCCAGGTCGGCCAGTTCAGCGGCGGTGGGTACCCACTCGGTGGCAGTGGCGTTCGCCTTCACCTGCTCGGGGGTGGTCGCCCCGGCGATGACGGAGGCACAGCCAGGCTGGGCCGCCAGGGCACCGACGGCCACCTCGAGCAGGGTCCGGCCCCGCTCGGCGGCCCAGGCGATGAGCGCCTCCACCCGGTCAAGCTTGTCTTCGGTCACATAACCGTGCCGGGCAGCCAGCCGGCTGCTCGGCGGAGGCGCCTGCCCCCGCCGGACCTTCCCGGTGAGCAGGCCGTTCGCGAGCGGGAAGTAGGGCAGCACGCCGAGCCCGAAGTGCCGCGCCGCGGGAACCACCTCGGCCTCCACCTGACGCTCCAGCAGCGACCAGTGGTTCTGCGCGGAAATGAATGGCGCCGTGCCCGTGGCGCGCGCCACGTGTGCGGCATCCGCGATCTGCCAGCCGGTGAAGTTCGAGTGCCCGAGGTACCGCACCTTGCCTTCGGCCACGAGTTCGGCCAGTGCCGCCAGCGTCTCCCCAACCGGCGTCACCGGGTCGGGGGTGTGGATCTGGTACAGGTCGAGGTAGTCAGTGCGGAGCCGCCGCAAGGAGCGCTCGACCGCGCGCCGGATGTAGGCGCGGCCGCCCTTGGCTCCCGCCGCCGGGCCGTACCCCATGTCGGCGCCCTGGTGGCCGAATTTGGTCGCCAGGATCACCGTGTCCCTGCGGCCCTGCAGGACCTCACCGAGCAGTTTCTCGGAGGCTCCGCCGTCACCGTAGATGTCGGCGGTGTCGAGCAACGTGATACCGGCCTCGATCGCCGCATCGACGACCGCCCTGGTGCCGTCCAGGTCAACCCGCCGCCCGAAGTTGTTGCAGCCCAGCCCGGTAACCGACACCATCAGCCCGGAATCACCCAGCGACCTGTAGCGCATTCGACCCGCCTTACCCGGCCTAGCCCGTCGTGACCGCAAACGATGGTAGGGGACGGGCGCAACCAGGTCAGCCGACCTGTGCTGCCGCGAGCACCGCCTCGCAGATGAGCGCCAGGTCCGCGTCGCCGGTGACGTAGGGCGGCATCGTGTAGATCAGGTCCCGGAACGGGCGCAGCCACACCCCGGCGGCGACCGCCGCCGCCGTCGCGGCGGCCACGTCGACCTCGTGGCGCAGTTGCACCACCCCGATCGCGCCGAGCACCCGCACGTCCGCCACCCCGGGCAGGTCGCTCGCGGGCGCCAGCCCAGCTGCCAGGCCTGCCTCGATCCTGTGGACCTCGGCCTGCCAGCCCGCCGGGTAGGCCGGCTCCGGGCCGCCGCCCAGCAGCAGGTCCAGCGAGGCGTTCGCGAGCGCGCAGGCGAGCGGATTGCCCATGAACGTCGGCCCGTGCGCGAGCACGGGCAGCTCGCCCCTGGAGATCCCCGCCGCCACCTCCGGCGTGCACAACGTGGCCGCGAGCGAGAGGTATCCGCCGGTCAGCGCCTTGCCCAGGCACATCACGTCCGGGCTCACCCCCGCGTGATCCGTGGCGAACAACGCCCCGCTGCGCCCGAAGCCGGTCGCTATCTCGTCGAAGATGAGCAGGACGTCGTGCTCGGAGCACACCGAACGCAGCAGCCGCAGGTAACCGGGATCGTGAAAACGCATCCCGCCCGCGCCCTGCACGACCGGTTCTACGATCACCGCGGCAAGCTCGTCGGAGTTGGCGCCGATCAGCGCGCGGAGACGTTCGGCGTAGGGGGTGTCGACCCCGGCAGCGAAGCCGGCCGGCGGGGTGTCGGCGAACACCTGCCGGGGCAGGACCCCGTCCCAGATCTTGTGCATGCCGCCGTCGGGGTCACAGACCGACATGGCCCAGAACGTGTCCCCGTGGTAGCCGCCGCGCCAGGTCAGCAGCTTGTGCTTGGCAGGGCGCCCGGATGAGCGCCAGTACTGCAGGCACATCTTGATCCCGACCTCGACCGAGACCGACCCAGAATCGCACAGGAACACGTGTTCCAGGCCTGGCGGCGTGATCGTGGCCAGCCGGTCGCACAGGGTCACGGCGGGCTCGTGGGTGAGCCCGCCGAACATGACGTGGCTCATCCTGCCCAGCTGGTCGCGGGCCGCGGCGTCCAGCACCGGGTGCCGGTATCCGTGGATCGCCGCCCACCACGACGACATGCCGTCCACCAGGTCGCGGGTACCGCCGCCCGGGGCGGACACCCGCAGCCGGGCGCCGGACGCAGACTCCACCAGCAGCGGCTCGATGGTGCCCGGCATGGGGGCGTACGGGTGCCAGACCCGGGTGCGGTCCAGCCCGGCCAGTTCACGGCGCAGCATGAGGCAAAGCTAGCCACGCGCCCGGCGGGCGCCGCTCGTAGGGTGACCTCATGCAGCACCGGGCCGGTGACCGGGCCGGCCAGGCCGCCAGCGTGGTGAGACAGCAGCTGGTGGTCAATCCAGCGGCCTGGCTAGCTCCGGCTGCGGGCCGA
>DPMS01000446.1 GCA_003541285.1 Actinomycetota bacterium | reverse complement strand
GGTGGCGGCATGCCCCCGGCCCCGCAGCAAAGCGAGGCGCCCGGTTATGCCGGCGGCACTTTCCCCGGGCAGGCACCGTTCGGGACCCCGGGGCAGGCTCCGGTCGGGACCCGGGGGCAGGCACCCTTCGGGACCATCCCCGGGCCGGCACCCTCCTGGACGCCGTTCCCCGGTCAGCCCGCCCCCCGGCGAGCCAGCGGTTTCGCGATCGCCTCGTTCATTCTGGGGCTCGCGGGATTGTTCATCATCACCCTTGTCCTCAGCGTCATCTTCGGCATCATCGCGCTCGCCAGGATCCGCAGGAATCCGCAACTGCGGGGAACGGGGCTTGCGATCACCGGGCTGATCCTGTCCGGACTGTGGGTCGTACTGATCGTCGTGGGGATCGTGATCGGCTCCGGGAACTCACCGCAGCGTTCGTCCACCGGCCAGATCACCAAGAAGGGAACGACGAGCGTCTTCTCGCTGCTATCCGGGGACTGCTTCCGGAACCCAACTGCTGCGGAAGCCGCGGGCGGCGTCCTCAACGTGACCGTGATCCCCTGTACGCAGCCGCACAACGCGCAGGTGTATGCCGAGTTCCCCGCCACCGGCACCAGTTACCCGGGGGTCGCCGCCCTGCGGCAGCAGGCCAAGCAGGGCTGCCGGAGCCGGATCGCGGGCAACATCAACAGGTCTCTGGTCACGAATTCGATGACCATTCAATTCCTGTACCCCGAAGCAGGGTCGTGGTCGGGCGGCGAGCGGACCATCAGGTGCCTGATCGCGTCCCCGACGGACGTGACCACGTCCCTGCTGGTCGCGAACCCGGCCGGCTGATCCCAGGATCGCCCGTCACTGGCCGGGCCGGGCTCCGGGCTGGGACGGCACCGACAGGAATCCCCGTAGCAGCGCCCCGGTGCCATCGAGATGCTCCGCGACGGCGTTCCTGGCCCGCTCGGTGTCACCGGCCAGGATCGCCGCCACGATCTCATCATGCTGGTCGGCGGTGTGGTCGATGTTGTGCTGAAGCACGGGGATCGCGTTCAGGAGGTCGTTGAGCCGCATGCGGGCGTCGGCGCACGCGGCGGTGAGCAGGCTGGAGCCGGTGAGTTCGGCGATGGACAGGTGGAAGAGCGTGTCCATCCGCCGGTAGTCCTCCGGGCAGGCCTGGTTGACGTCGGCCAGGCGGGCCAGCAGGACGTCCCGGCCCCGGTCGCCGGCGGACCGGGCAAGCACCTGGGCGGCCCCGGTCTCCACCGCCATCCGGAAGGTCAGCGCGTCGGCAAGCCGGTCCGGGTCCTCCAGTGCGATCCGCCGGACCTCCCCCGGGTCCGGCGCTGGCCTGGTGTAGGTGACGAAGGTGCCGCCGAACCGGCCGCGCCGCGATTCCACGTAGCCCGCCTGCTGCAGCGCCCGGATCGCTTCCCGCAAGGTGATGCGGCTGACTCCCAGCAGCCCGGCGAGTTCGCGTTCGGCCGGGAACCGTTCGCCCGGCCCCACCACGCCCAGCTTGATCACGGTCAGCAGGCGCTCGACCGTCTCCTCGAAGGCGTTGCCCGCCCGCACCGGGCCCAGCAGCGTACTGAGTTCATTTCCGGTGGTCATGCCGGCGGCCTCCGGTGCGCGACTGCGTTGCCGCGCCGAGCCTACGGGCAGCCGGCGCAGCCAGCCCGCCGACCCGCCGCCGGTCACTGGGGCCGCCGGGCTCACCGCGNNACCGCGGGGGCCGCCGGGCTCGCGGCCGGGGGCGCAGGCAGGTCGGCCGGGGACTCGGGGCTGGCCGCATCTGCATTGGGTGCGGACGGCTTGCATGGCCGCTGGGGCTTGCGGGTCACCGGGTAATTCCGGCTCGGGTCTTGACATGACCCGCATTCTAACCCTCAATGGTCTGATAATAAACCATTGGGCCACAGCTGCCTGGTCACGCGCCGCCCAAGCGTTCTCCTGGCACCCGCGACCCCGACCTACGTCTCGGCAGCATGACGTAAGGAGCATTCGTGTCGGTCAACGACCAAACGGTCCCCGAAGCGCTCGATGCGGACCAGAAACGCCTCCACGAACTTGGGTATGCGCAGGAGCTCCGGCGGCGCATGTCCGGGTTCTCCAACTTCGCCGTCTCCTTCACCATCATCTCGATCCTGTCCGGCTGCCTGACCCTGTACGGGTTCGGCATGAACACCGGCGGTCCTGCGGTCATTGTCTGGGGCTGGCCGTTCGTGGGCATCATGACGCTGTTCGTGGGCCTGGCCATGGCCGAGGTCTGCTCCAGCTACCCCACCGCCGGCGGCCTGTACTACTGGGCGGCCAAGATCGCGCCGAAGAACGGGGCCGCCTGGTCGTGGTTCACCGGCTGGTTCAACTTCCTCGGCCAGGTCGCGGTCACGGCGGGCATCGACTTCGGGGCCGCGTTCTTCATCAACGCGCTGCTCGACCTGCAATTCGGCTTCAGTAGCACAGTCCACTGGCACACCGTGCTGATCTTCGCCATCGTCCTGCTGGTGCACGGCCTGCTCAACCAGTTCGGCATCAAGCTGGTCGCCCTGCTGAATGATGTCAGCGTCTGGTGGCACATCATCGGCGTGCTGCTCATCGTCGGCGCGCTGGCGATCGCTCCCGCACACCACCAGTCGGCGGGCTTCGTTTTCGGGCACCTGGTGAACGGGACCGGCCTTAGCCTCGGCTGGTGGTACATCATCCCGATCGGATTGCTGCTGGCCCAGTACACCTTCACCGGGTACGACGCTTCCGCGCACATGACGGAGGAGACGCACAAGGCCGCGACGGCCGGCCCGCGGGGCATCGTGATGTCCATCATGGTCTCCCTGGTGGCTGGCTGGGTGCTGCTGATCGGGCTCACATTCGCCATTCAGCACTACGCCGCTGAGGCCTCGGCCAACTCGCTAACCGGCGTACCGCCCGCACAGATCCTCATCGACTCGCTCGGCATCACCGGCGCCAAGCTGCTGCTGCTGGTCGTCATCGGGGCACAGCTGTTCTGCGGCATGTCCTCGGTGACCGCCAACTCGCGCATGATCTACGCGTTCTCCCGCGACGGCGCGCTGCCGGGATCGGCCTTCTGGCACCGGGTGAACCACCGGACCAGGACGCCCACCAACGCGATCTGGCTGGCCGCCGGCTCGGCGCTGGTGCTGGGCCTGCCCTACCTGTGGAACTACACCGCCTATGCCGCTGTCACGTCGATCGCGGTCATCGGCCTGTACATCGCCTATGTCATGCCGACGTTCCTGCGGCTGCGCCGGGGCGAGCACTTCCAGCGCGGGCCGTGGCACCTGGGCCGGTGGAGTCACATCGTCGGCTGGATCGCCGTGGTCTGGGTGGTGATCATCACGATCCTGTTCCTGCTGCCGCAGGCCGGGCCGATCAACCTCACGACGTTCAACTACGCCATTGTTGCGGTGGCAGTCGTGCTCGGGTTCGCTGGGCTGTGGTGGGTGGCCTCCGCCAAGCGGTGGTTCACCGGGCCGAAGGTGCAGGGCACGCCGGAGGAACTGGCCGCGATCGAGCGCGAGCTCACAACCTGACCGGGTCCAGCCGCGGCATGTGAACTGACGAAGGAAAGAAGGCACTGTGGTCCAGGCCGGTGCGCACGGTAACCGGCGCGGCATGCTCACGCTTGAGCAGCTGCGCGTCGAGGTGGACGAGGGCACGATCGACACGGTCGTGCTCGCGTTCACCGACATGCAGGGCCGGCTGCAGGGCAAGCGCCTGTCGGCCGAGTTCTTCCTCGACGAGGTAACCGACCACCACGCGGAGGGGTGCAACTACCTCCTCGCGGTCGACGTCGAGATGAACACGGTGGACGGGTACGCGATGTCATCCTGGGAGCGCGGGTACGGGGACTTCGTCCTCGTACCCGACCTGGGAACGTTGCGGATGCTGCCCTGGCATGAGGCATCCGCCCTGGTGCTAGCCGACCTGGCCTGGACCGACGGGAGCCCGGTGGTCGCCTCGCCGCGCCAGATCCTGCAGGCGCAGGCGGCGCGGCTGGCGGCCCACGGCTGGACCGCCATGGTCGGCACCGAGCTGGAGTTCTGCGTCTTCCACGACAGCTACGAGCAAGCCTTCGCCCGGGGCTACCGCGACCTCACCCCGGCCAACCAGTACAACGTCGACTACTC
>DPMS01000623.1 GCA_003541285.1 Actinomycetota bacterium | reverse complement strand
TGGGTGGTCCCACGGCTGGCCCGGGTGGTCCCGCAGCTGGCCCGCCCGTACCGCGACCTCGCCTGCGCTGGCCGGACGGGCGGCGGGGTCTTTCGCGGTGAGGTCGGCGACCAGGTGTGTCACCGCAACGGGCACGGTGGGCGGGAGAGCGGGCAGGTCCCGGTCCCGGTGTGCGACCGCCACCTCGAACGGCGGGCCGGTGAACGGCGGCGCGCCGGTGAGGCACTCGTAGGCGACCACGCCCAGCGAGTAGAGGTCGGCCGCGGGCGTGGCCGAGGCGCCGCCGACCCGTTCTGGTGCCAGGTAGGCCGGCGTCCCGATCACTGCGCCGGTGCGGGTGACCGGGGCTGACCCGGCCGCGTGCGCGATCCCGAAATCGGTGATCTTCACCTGGCCGCCGGGACCGAACAGCAGGTTCGCCGGCTTGATGTCACGGTGCACCAGACCGGCCTCGTGCGCGGTCTGCAGGCCCGCCGCCACCTGCGCCACCACGTCCATGGTCCGCCCGGGGCCCAGCGGGCCTGCGCCCAGCACCTCGGCCAGGGACGGCCCGTCCACCAGTTCCATCACCAGGAACGGCGGATCGGGCGGGACCGGCTCACCGTAGTCGTACACCCGGGCGATCGCCGGATGCGACAGGGCGCCGGCGTGCCGGGCCTCGCCCCGGAAGCGCGCCAGCGTTTCCGCATGGTCGGCGAACCCGGCCCGCAGCACCTTGACGGCCACCAGCCGGGCCAGGACGGTGTCCGTCGCACGCCAGACCTCGCCGACCGCGCCGGCCGCGATCTGCGTCTCCAGGCGATACCGGCCGCCTAGCAACGAAGGCGATGACATACAGCAGACGACACTACCCCCATGCGGATGAGTCAGTCCGGCTGCGCGCAAGATGCCCGGCCAGTGAGCGGCTGACGGCCCGTTGTCTGCCTGCTGTCAGGGCTGCCCGTTCTTCACGGCGGCGGTTCGCAGCAGGGCCACGATGTGCTGCACCTCACTTTGCAGGTTGCCCAGCTCGGAGGCCGTGAGTCCAAGTTCATAAGCGTGATGGTGGCCGGCCCTGGATAGGGCCGCCCATGCCTGGGCAGCCCGCAGTCCGGTTGCCGGGCCGGCGTACCGGGGGAGTAGCAGGAGTTGCGCGCGGCGGGACCTGCACAGTGCGACCGGCGGACTGACGGATTCCCAGAAGCATGTCAATTCCGCCTCCAGCGCGAGGCGGATGAGCCACGCGCAGGCTCGGTTGTTCAGCCCCGTGAGCACGCGCCCTCCTTGGCCCGCGTCCCCGAACAGTGCCAGGGCCGTTGTCTGGGTGAGGGTGTGGGCACCTTCGATGAGCGCATCCACCGCCGCATGAGGCTCGCCGCGGCCGATGCGCTCCCGGCGGATACGTTCCTGGCAGACGGCCTCGATAGCTGACCGGCAGAATCCCGCCACCACGGGCATCCGCACTTCCTCGGGGAGGTCAGCAGTGCTGGCGAGTGCGCGGGCGTCATCGAGATAGCGCGTTACTGGGTCGAGGTTCTTGCGGATTTCGACAACCGACCCCTCCCGCCGCGCCACCTCCCAGATGGTGGCGTCGATCTGCAGCCACCGGATTGCCTCCGGGAGGCGGTTGTCGTGGGTGAAGACGACCACCTGGCGGGTGGCGGCGAGGCTTGCCAGCACCTGTGCCAGGCCATCCACCTTGGACGGATCCATGCTGTGCACGGGGTCGTCGATGACCAGGAACCGGAAGGGGCTGTCGTCGGCGCAGGCGCGTGGCAGGAAGACCGCCAAGCCGAGGGCCTGCAACTCGCCGTGGCTCATGACGGCCATGGCCTGTGTGGCGGTGCCGTCGACGGTGGCCGGGAACAGCACGCGGCGCCGGGTGCTCGACCCGTCCAGCCGCATGCCCGACAGTTCCACGTTGCTTTCCTGCCGCATCTGCTCCCAGATCTCCTGGGATTGGCGCGCGAACGGGGCAAGCCGGGCGCTCCGGATCTCCTCGGTGGCCTTCTTCAGCCATTCCCGGGCTGTCGTGATCCTGGCGAGCGCGGCGCCATCGCCAGCCTGCTTGCGGGCTCTGCCGAGCCAGGACTGCAAGGCAGCCGCGGGCTCGCGCCAGGCAAGGTGCCGGCGCTGCAGCCAGTCACCAGCGGCCTCCCGCACCGCCGCGATGGCCTGATGCAGCGCCGGGTAGGTCGCGCGAAGCTGTTCGGGCAGGCGCTCCGGTGAGGAATCCCGGCCGAGTGCCTGCCAGGCGGCAAGGGCGGGCTCCAGGTCCGCGGCGCTCTGGCCGAGCACGGCCAGAGCGATCCGCACGTCGGCTGCCGCGGGCCAGCCCTGAGCCGTCCACAGGGCGCGGGCGCTGGTGGTCGCGGCTGCGCGACGCCGGCTGGCCAGGTCGGCTTGCTCTGCCTGGGCGCGCATCTGGACCAGTGACTGTCCTGCCTGCACCCGCCACTGCGGATCCAGCCGTCCGCCATGGCAGACCGGGCATGGCCCGTCTCCGTGGGCGGCATGAAACGCCAGCGCCGCTTCCAGCATGGCAGCGACCTGCTGCGCGGCGCGGCTGTCGGTTGCTGTTGCCAGGACCTCCGTCGTGGCTGAGTCCAGGCCGTCGGCGATGGACGTCACGGCGGACGCGTCGGGAACGGCCGCATCGGCGAGTCGCCGGCAGGCGGCAGTCACCGGGTCGCTGCTTGTCTCGGCGCCCGCGGCGACGACGGCGTCGAGGACGTCCAGATCCGGCCGCCTGCTGCTCAGCAGCGAGGTGGCGCGGCGGGCACGGTCGTCGTCAACCGCCGCCAGCAGGCCGCGCAGCTCGTCCCGGTCCGACTTGAGCAGTTTCATCCGGTCGCTGATTTCCTTGCGGGCATTCATCAGCCGTTTGTCGGCCGCGGTCAGCGGGTCAAGGCCCAGGATCGGCGCGAGCGCGTCGAACAGCGTGCTGGGACTCGATGAGATCAGCCGTCCGAAGTCCCCTGCGGTGAGGAACGGCCGGTAGATGTTCAGTGCCGGGGCCCAGCCCAGTCCGGCCACATCCCCGTACCGCTTCCCGTCCGCGGTGACGCTGACGGCAGCCTGCTCCGGCTCGGTGTCATCATCGCCCCAGGTGCGGGTGATCTGGACGGGAGTGGCCTCACCGTCGGCCTTGAGGGTGACCTGGATCTTGGCGGGGGAGCCCTGATGGAGGTTGCGCCAGCCCTCGCGGAACACGCGTTGCTCAGACCAGCGCGGGCTGTTCCCGGTCAGGCACAGTTCCGCCGCCTCGGCGAGACTGGACTTGCCGGAGCCGTTACGTCCCACCACCAGCGTCAGGCCGGGGGCCGGCTGCAGCCGCAGGCTCGCCGGCGGGCCAACGCCACGAAAGCCGGCCAAGGTGACGGATTGCAGGTAGAGCGATCCGGGCCTGGCCAGCTGGTCATCACTCTTTGCGGGCAGGTCCGGGGGGTTTCCCGCCAGCGCAGTGTGCAACTGGTCCTCGCCCGCATAGGCAGCGAGGACAAGCGAGGCTGTCTCGTCCGGCATCTGTTCCTCGGCCAGCCGGCTGAACACAAGATCGAGCAGGGGCTCGTCCTGAGACTGCATGGGGACTCCACTCAGTTGGCGACCAGACGATCCTAGTCTGGAACATGCGGGGGTTGACTGGAGTTTGCTGGAAAAGACTGGACGCGCTACAGTGCCGCCATGGCCGAGTCCATTGAGGCGCTGGAGCAGCGGATCGAGATGCTGCGCACGCAGGTCCGCCAGGCTCTTATCGGTGGTGACCGGGAACGAGCCCGGGCACTGCGTCGTGACCTGCGGGAGGCGGAGCACGCGTGGCACCTCGCACTCGCGGAGTTGGAACAGCAGCCGCCGCAGGAGGAGCGGCCACCGGCGCGTGCGGCGGAGGGGAACGCACGAGCCCAGGCCGGCGAAGCGGGCCGGACGGGGCCTGGCCCGGGCACCCCACCCGGTCGGCTGCTGCTCCCGCTGCGGGAACAGGTACACCAGGCGCTCACGCTGCTCACGGTGCCAGCGGCACCACGGCTGATCAGCGCAGTGCATGAGGCCCTGTTCGCCGGCGCGATTCCAGCCGCCCGGCTGACCAGCTTGCGCCGGGACGAGGAACGGTCGTTTCGCACCGCNNACCGCTGCCGTCCAGATTGCCGAGAGTGTCCAGCGCATCGCCAGCCCCGGCCCCGCCGCATGGCGGCTGCTGTGGCGGTTCGCCGTGAACATCCCCGGCGGTTCGGCGCGGCCAGGAGAAACGGATGCGGCTGCCGTCGCCCAGGCGGCGCGTGCCGAATTGGAGATTCATGCTGATGCGGACGCGGTCACC
>DPMS01000893.1 GCA_003541285.1 Actinomycetota bacterium | reverse complement strand
GCCCGCGCCACCACGGCCGGGGCCCGCGCCACCACGGCCGGGGCCCGCGCCACCACGGCCAGTGCCCGCACCACCGGGGCCACCCTGCCCGGTGGGAACGCCATCCTGGAGGGCCTGACCGAGCGGGAAGGGAACCGCGGGCATCTCGCCGACGGCGTCCTCCACGATCGGGCTCTCCCGGAACTCGAACTGGAGGTTGAACAGGTTACCGACCGACTCCTCCTTGATCCCCTCCATCATGGTGGCGAACATGTCGAAGCCCTCGCGCTGGTACTCAATCAACGGATCACGCTGTGCCATCGCCCGCAGGCCGATGCCCTCACGCAGGTAGTCCATCTCGTACAGGTGCTCGCGCCACTTCTGGTCAAGCACCGCCAGCACGACCCGGCGTTCGGCCTCACGCATGTGCTCGGGGGTCAGCTCGGCCTCGCGGCGCTCATAGGCGGCCTGGGCGTCGGCTTTGATGGTCTCGGCGATGAATTCCTGCGACAGGGCCGCCTTCTCCCCGCCTGCCTCCTCGATCAGCTGCGCGACGGTGAGCGAGGGGTGGTACAGCTGGCGGAACGCGGCCCACAGCTGATCGAGGTCCCATTCCTCCGGGAAGCCCTCGCTGGTCGCCCCGGCCACGTAGGCCGTGACCACCTCGTCGATCATCTCGCGGATCTGCAGGTGCAGGTCAGCGCCCTCCAGCACCGTGCGGCGCTCACCGTAGATGACGTGGCGCTGCCGGTTGAGCACGTCGTCGTACTTGAGCACGTCCTTGCGGATCTCGAAGTTCTGCTGCTCGACCTGCGTCTGGGCGGACCGGATCGACCGGGACACCAGCTTCGACTCGATGGGCACGTCGGGCGGGGTCCTCAGCATCCCCATGATCTGCGCGACCTTCTCGGAGTTGAACATCCGCATCAGGTCGTCTTCCAGCGACAGGTAGAACCGGGACTCCCCCGGGTCACCCTGGCGCCCGGACCGGCCGCGCAGCTGGTTGTCGATGCGGCGCGACTCGTGCCGCTCGGTGCCCAGCACGTACAGGCCGCCGGCCCCGACGACCTCCTCGTGCTCGGCCGCCACCGCCCGCTTGGCCTTCTCCACCGCCTCCGGCCAGGCCGCCTCGTAATCCTCGGGCGTCTCCACCGGCGACAGGCCGCGCTGGTGCAGTTCGGCGTCGGCGATGAACTCCGGGTTGCCGCCCAGCATGATGTCGGTACCACGGCCAGCCATGTTCGTGGCCACCGTGACCGCGCCCTTGCGCCCGGCCTGGGCCACGATCGCGGCTTCCCGCTCGTGGTACTTGGCGTTCAGCACCTCGTGCGGGACCCCGCCGCGCTTGAGCATGCGCGAGAGGATCTCCGACTTCTCCACGCTGGTCGTGCCCACCAGGACCGGCTGGCCCGCAGCGTGGCGCTCCACGATATCGGCCACACAGGCCTCGAACTTGGCCGCCACCGTCTGGTACACCACATCGGGCTGGTCAGCCCGGATCATTGGCATGTTCGTGGGGATCGGCACCACGCCCAGCTTGTAAATCTGGTGGAACTCGTTCGCCTCGGTCATGGCGGTACCGGTCATCCCGGCCAGCTTCTCGTAGAGCCGGAAGTAGTTCTGCAGGGTGATGGTGGCCAGCGTCTGGTTCTCGTTCTGGATCTGCACGCCTTCCTTGGCCTCAATGGCCTGGTGCATGCCCTCGTTGTACCGGCGCCCGTGCAGGATCCGGCCGGTGAACTCGTCCACGATCAGGACCTCGCCGTTCATGACGACGTAGTCCTTGTCCCGCTTGTACAGTTCCTTCGCCTTGACGGCGTTGTTGAGGAAGCTGACCAGCGGGGTGTTCACCGGGTCGTACAGGTTGTCGATGCCGAGGTAGTCCTCGACCTTCTCCACCCCCGACTCCAGGATGCCGACCGTCCGCTTCTTCTCGTCGACCTCGTAGTCACCCTCGCCGTCTTCCCCCCGCCGCAGCCGGGGGGCGATCTTGGCGAACTCGGTGTACCACTTGCCGCTCTGCTCGGCCGGGCCACTGATGATCAGCGGCGTCCGCGCCTCGTCGATGAGGATGGAGTCCACCTCGTCCACGATCGCGTAGCTGTGACCTCGCTGGACACACTCCTCCAGCCCCCAGGCCATGTTGTCGCGCAGATAGTCGAACCCGAACTCGTTGTTGGTNNGTGCCGTAGGTGATGTCGGCCTCGTAGTTCTTGCGCCGCTCCTCCGGTGTCATCTGCGCGAGAATGACCCCGACCTCCAGGCCCAGGAACCGGTGGATCCGCCCCATCCACTCCGAGTCACGCCTGGCCAGGTAGTCGTTGACCGTGACGACATGCACACCGTTTCCGGCCAGCGCGTTCAGATATGACGCCAGCACCGCGGTCAGCGTTTTGCCCTCACCGGTTTTCATTTCGGCGATGTTGCCCAGGTGCAGGGCCGCGCCGCCCATGATCTGGACGTCGAAGTGACGCTGCCCCAGCGTCCGCTTGGCGGCCTCGCGAGCCGTCGCGAAAGCCTCCGGCAGCAGGTCGTCGAGCGTCTCACCGTCGGCGAGCCGCTGGCGGAACGCCGCGGTGCGCAGCGGGAATTCCGAGTCGTCGAGCTTCTGCATCTCCGGCTCCAGCGCGTTGATCTCCTCCACGCGCGTCGCCAGACGCTTTAACTCCCGCTCGTTCTTGGAGCCGATGAGCTTACCGAGTCCTGTTTGAAAATATGTCCCCATAGTTCCTGTAGCGGCGCTCCACGGCAAGCACTGCTTGCCTTAGCGCTGGTCTTTCCTTGGTTAACGATCGTATTTATTCTACCTTCCCCCCGCCCGATTCGCAAAGCCTGCGGCTCCGTAGCGCCGGGCTTCATGTCGGCACGCCCGTCATCCTGAGCTTGTCGAAGGATGAGGGGGCGTGGGTTTCGAGCTTACTTCTTTTCGGCGGCCGGTGCGGCAGTCTCGGCGGCGGCTTCGCCTTCACCCTCGGCGGCGGTCGTCGGTTCGGTCATGCCGGACGGCGCCACAATGGAAGCAATCGTAAAGTCGCGCGCAATGGTCGGACGCACGCCCTCTGGCAGCGCCATCGCCGAGATGTGCAGCGAGTCGTTGATGTCCATCTGCGACAGATCGGCTTCCAGCGCTTCGGGAATATTGTCGGCGGGGCAGATCAGCTCCACCTCATGGCGCACGATGTTCAGCGTGCCGCCGCGCTTCATGCCCGGGGACACCTCGTGGCCCGTGAAGTGGACCGGGATGTCCAGCGTGATCGTGGCGCCCTCTTCGAGGCGCATGAAATCGACATGCACCGGACGGTCGGAGACCGGGTCCAGCTGCACATCGCGCGGGATCACGCGGGTCTTCTTGCCCTCGAGCTCGATATTGTAGAGCGAGGTCAGGAAGCGGCCGGTGCCGACATGGCGTTCGAGCTCGCGGCTCGACACCATCACGGGTTGGGGCGCGGCATTTTTGCCGCCATAGATGATGGCCGGGGTGAAACCGTTCTGGCGGGCCTGATAGGCCGGCCCCTTGCCGGTGTTGGGCCGCGGTTCGGCCTTGAGGTCCAGCGTCTCGCGCATGCTCGTAAATCCTTGAATTTTCAGCCGTTCGCCCGGCCTCCGAGCCCTGAGGCCCGGAAAGCCGGGGTTTTTAACGGATGCGGTCTGGCTTGGCAACTGCGCCAGGCTGCGGCGTGACGCCGAATTTGGCCTCGCCGGGGCTGACGGGCCGGGTTCTCTGGATTTTCGCCTGCGCGCCGCCGGCGGCGCGC
>DPMS01000374.1 GCA_003541285.1 Actinomycetota bacterium | reverse complement strand
GTCCCCCGCGACGCGGACCAGAAGAAGATCAAGGGCGCTTTCCGGCGCCTTGCCCGCAAATACCACCCCGACCGCAGTACAGAACCCGGCACCGAGGCCCGGTTCCGGGAGATCACCGAAGCTTACGGCGTGCTGTCGGACCCGGCCAAGCGAGCCGCCTACGACCGGCGCGGGTTCGCTGGCGTCACCGGAATGACCCCAGAAGATGTCTGGTCGGGGATCGACTTCGGCGACGTGTTCGGGGCTGGTGGTCCCGCGTTCGCCGACGGCTTGTTCGAGCGGCTCTTCGGCCACGCGGCCCGCCCGGGACCGCCCCGGGGCGCTGATCTGGAGGCCCTGATCCTTGATCGCCTGGTCCGCCAGGCTGGCCGGGCCGTCCTGCTCCGCCTGGCTGTGGCGGCTCGCGGCGGCGATGACCAGCAGGGCAGCGGCGCCCGGGCCGGANCGACCCCCCGCTCGTGCCCCACCTGCGCTGGCAGCGGGCAGCAGACCACGGCCAGCCGCCGCGGAAATGTGGTCATCCGGCAAGTCAGCACCTGCCCGGACTGCGCTGGACTAGGAGCCATCATCGACCAGCCATGCCCCGCCTGCCAGGGAACCGGGCAGACGGCCCAGCAAGACCGCGTCACCGTCCGCATCCCGGCCGGGATCCCAGACGGGACCACACTGCGCATCCCCGGCCACGGCATGCCCGCCCCTGCACCCGGCAGTGAGCCCGGCGACGCCTACGTGACCATCCGCACCGCAGCTGACCCGCGCCTGACCCGCCGCGGCTCCGACCTATGGTGCGAACTCGACCTCCCAGTGCCCGACGCCGTGCTCGGCACTACGGCCACCGTCCCCGGGCTGGAAGGGGATGTCACGGTCACCGTGCCTCCCGGCACCCAGCCCGGCACCATGGTCCCGATCGCAGGACAAGGCCTTCCGCATTACCGGGCACCTGGCCGCGGCAGCCTGAACGTGGTCATCGCTGTCAGCCTCCCCCAGACCCTGAGCCTGCGCCAGCGCCGGCTCTACGAGCAGCTACGCAACCAATGCGCCGACACCGGGGGTGAGGCAAGCGCGGCTGCACAGTCATAGGCCCTGGCTCCGCCGTGCCTCCTATGCCGCCCGGGCACACGCCTGCCGGCCCATGGCGGATGGGGACGGAGCCTTCCCCTCGATCAGGGAGGGGCGGGCCATACCACGGATAGACCGAGAGATAGAACACGTCAGCGCAGGCGGCAGGCGTGTTCCCGGTTGTGCAAGCGCGCCTGCCCGGGCGGCAAGCTTGCCGCTGCCTGCGCGGGAGCCGACAGGCCCGGACGTCCCGGACCTTCGGCCCTGCCTCCCCGGAAGGTGCCCGCCGCAACCTTGATCTTGTGGAAGCCGGCAAAGGAGGACGGCAATGCACGCAGAAGTCGGCGATGAACTCGTAGTCAGGGGACGCCACGTGGGCGATGAGGACCGCGAGGGGGAAATCATCGAGATCCACGGGGAGGATGGCGCACCGCCCTACCTCGTCCGGTGGGAAGACGGCCACGAGAGCGTGTTCGTCCCTTCCTCCGACACCCACGTCGAGCATCGCCCTGCCCGGCAGCGACCCTGCAGCTGGGACACGTTCCGGCGAGCCAGCGGAAGGCCCAATGCGCGGATAGGTAGTTCCGGTCCTGCACGACAAAGGCTGGCGTGTCACCGGTCACGGCCCCGGGCGTCCTGAGCGTGATCGGTCCTCGCTGGAACTGGCGGCCCGTGTCGTCCAGGGCTGCCTTGACCTCATCCCCGGCATAGGTGCGGTAGTAGCGGCCAAGCCGCCAGGCAGTGACCAGGTAGACAAGCGCTCCAGATATTTGGGCAGGCATGTGGTCCGGCGGGCCGCAGCCCCCAGCCGCCCGAACAGCACGCCAGTCAGCGGCCGGGGTCAGCAGCTGGGAGCGGGCCGGCCTGCTCGGCGGCGAAGACGGCCTGGTGCCCGGTGGGCTTGGGCGGCCAGCTGGGCCACCCAAGAGCCCAGAGCACCGGGCACCACATACACCCACCTTCAGCAGGTCAGGTGCAGCGCACCAGCCCAGCCGGGGGTATCCAGGGAAAGCAGGGCGAACTCGATGACCTGTGCCGACGGCAGCGTCATGTTGTTTACTGGAGTCACCAGGAAACAACATCACAACCGTGCGACGATGCGATCATACCGTGCTGGTGGTGCTCGCCATTCGCGATACGCCGTGCGCATCGGTGGTAGCGGCGCTTAGCGCTGATCCAGACTGGTGCGCGATGAGGACCGCCCGGCGCATCATCGACAGATTTGCCGGCTGATTGCCAGAAGGGGTTCAGCAGTGACGAGCGAAGGCACACCGCTATCGGAAGAATGGCCTGGTGACGTGACCTCCAGCGAGGGCGGGAACCCAGCGTTCGACACCAGCGTGGCGCACCTGGCCCGGGTGTATGACTACTGGCTGGGCGGCAAGGACAACTATGCTGCCGACCGGCAGGCCGGCGATGCGGTGATCCAGGTTTACCCCGGCATGGCCGCCTCCGTGCGGGCCAACCGGGCGTTCCT
Organism: Actinomycetota bacterium; assembly: GCA_003541285.1. GTDB lineage: Bacteria > Actinomycetota > Actinomycetes > Streptosporangiales > Streptosporangiaceae > UBA9676. The sequence goes on along the minus strand of DPMS01000374.1, from coordinate 391 downwards.
GGCCCGGACGGTGCGCTTTTTGGCCGGCGAGATGGGGGTCCGGCAATTCCTGGACATCGGCACCGGCATCCCGACCTCGGACAACACCCATGAGGTGGCTCAGTCGGTGGCACCCAGCTGCCGGATCGTGTACGTGGATAACGACCCGGTCGTGCTTGCCCACGCCCGCGCTCTGCTGACCAGCAGCCCCGAAGGCGCTACCGGCTACTTCGATGCCGACCTGCGCGACACCGCTGCGATTTTGGCGCGGGCGGCAGAGACGCTGGACTTCTCCCAGCCCATCGCGGTCATGCTGATCGCAATCCTGCACGTGATCGGGGACGGCGAGGACCCCTACGGCATCGTGGCCAAGCTGATCGACGCGGTGCCACCGGGCAGTTACCTGGCCCTG
>DPMS01000894.1 GCA_003541285.1 Actinomycetota bacterium | reverse complement strand
GCGGGCCGGGCGGGCCGGGCGCCTCACCCGGTACGCGGCTGGCCTGGTGGTGCCACGACGGCAACGGCTGGAGTGTGCGCTGCTCAAAGGGGTCGCTGCGCATTACGTGATGAGCCGGCCGGGAGCCGCGGCCGGCCAGGCGCGGGAACGGGAGCTGATCGCCGAACTGGCGGCGGCGGTGGAGGCGGGCGCTCCGGGCACGCTCGAACCAGCGCTCCGGCCGGCCTACCTGGCCGCCGGATCCGATGCCGGGCGCTTGCGCGTCATCGTCGACCAGGTCGCCTCGCTCACAGATACTTCCGCTATCGCCTGGCATCGCCGCCTGTGCCGGGAACCTGCTGGAGCGATAAGGGAAGGGTAGTCCGATGCCTGCTGAGACCACGTTCGTGATCGTCGGCGCGAGCCTGGCCGGCGCGAAGGCTGCCGAGACCCTGCGTGCAGAAGGGTTCGACGGCCGGGTGGTCCTGCTGGGCGCGGAGCCGGAGCGCCCCTATGAGCGCCCCCCACTGTCCAAGGGCTACCTGCTCGGGAAGGACGAGAAGTCCTCGATCTATGTGCATGAGGAAGGCTGGTACACCGAGCACGAGGTGGATCTGCGGCTTGCCACGCCGGTCAGGGCGCTGGACCCGGCTGGCCGGCGCGTCACCACCGCAGACGGGGAGAGTGTGGAGTATGACCGGCTGCTGCTGACGACCGGCGCGTCGCCGCGGCGGCTCAAGATCCCCGGCAATGACCTGGACGGCGTGCTGTACCTGCGCACGGTGACCCATTGTGAGCGGCTGTCGGCTGCGCTGGCGGGCGGCGGCCAGGTGGTCATCGCCGGCGCGGGGTGGATCGGCCTGGAGGTGGCCGCTGCCGCGCGCGAAGCGGGCTGCGCCGTCACCGTGATCGAGCCGGAACCCGCCGCCCTGCACCGCGCGCTTGGTCCCGAACTGGGACAGATGTTCACCGAACTGCACCGTGAGCACGGGGTTGAATTCCGCTTCGGGGAATCGGTGAGCGAGTTCCGTGGCTCCGGCCAGGTAAGCGAGGTGGTCACCTCATCGGGTGCGGTGGTGCCCGCCAATACTGTGGTGGTGGGAATCGGCGCGGTGCCGAACACGGGCCTGGCCGCTGACGCTGGCCTGGACGTCGGTAACGGGATCGTGGTGGACGCCGCGTTGCGCACGTCCGACTCGAGCATCTACGCGGCCGGCGATGTGGCGAACGCCTACCATCCGCTGCTCGGCCGCCGGGTCAGGGTGGAGCACTGGGCGAACGCCCTGAACGGCGGCCCGGCCGCGGCACGGTCCATGCTCGGCCAGGACGTGAGCTACGACCGGGTGCCCTACTTCTTCAGCGACCAGTACGACCTGGGCATGGAAGCGGCCGGCCTGCCCGAGCCCGGCTCCTACGATCAGGTGCTCTACCGGGGTGACCGGGCAGCCCGGGAATTCATCGCGTTCTGGCTGCGGCAGGGGGCGGTGGTAGCCGGCATGAACGTCAACGTCTGGGACGTCAGTGACGACATCCAGGCGCTGATCCGGTCCGGGCGGCAGGTGGACGCCGCGCGTCTCACGGATCCGGACGTGCCACTCACCGAGGTGTGATCGCCGTCGGCCCGGGCGGCCTGGGGGCCGCGCCGGTGGCGTGAGCGGGGGGCGGGTGGCCGGCGAGCAGGGCCAGCAGGAAACCGCAAGCGTAGCTGGCCAGGACGAGGACGGGCGGGTTCCCGCTGGGTGCGAATCCGTAGATCGCGAGCCTGGCGAGGGCCGTCATNNCACGGTCAGCAGCGCGAACCAGGCCGGCCGCAACTCCCACCACAGCGCCGTGCCGACGGCTGGCTGAGGCATCACCCCGGTGGCGTAGAAGGCCGTGGCAACCAGGATCACCGGCGTCATGTGCCACAGGTACACGTTCATCACGTAGGTGTTCAGCCGCTGGACGCCGCGCCACCAGCGCTGCCGCGTGAGCAGCCGCAGGCCGGCTGGCTCGAGCGCCAGCAGCAGCCCGGCCTGGGCGGCGGCGAAGGCCAGCAAAGCTATGGACGGCGGACTGGTATTGCCGACGCGCTCGCCCGCACCGATCATGTCTACCGGGAAGGGGCCCACAGTCAGCAGCCCGGCGAGCAGGGCTGCGCCGGCTGCTGCAAGCGCGAGGGGACGCCACCGCGGGTGGGTCAGGCTGCCGTCCCGCCAGGCGAATCCCCATTGGTGCATCGATCCCCACACAAGCAGGTAGTTGGCAAAGCCGATGACCGGCAGGTGAAGACCGAGCACGACGGCGTCCACTCCGGCGGCGCCGATGGCCATCACAGCGGGCACCGCCAGCCCCCACCGCCGGTGCGCGGCGAGCATGACCGGGGTCAGGGCGATCATCAGCAGGTAGACGGGCAGGAACCACAGGTGCAGGGCGGTGAACCAGCCGGCCTGGGCCACTTCGGCGGTATTCACGCCGCCGCTCCGGGCCCCGGCCACGGTGAGTTCGGCCACCAGGACGTACACGGTGGCCGGCCACAGCAGCCGCATGGCCCGGCCCTGGACCCACACCGTCCAGCTTTCTCCCCGTTCATGATGCGCCGTCCAGGACACCGCGTTGGCATATCCACCCACCAGGAAGAAGACCGGCATGACCTGGAAGAGCAGGGTGACCCAGCGTCCCCAGCCGACGTAGAGGAGGGCGTTGACCCCGGACAGCCGCCCGCCCCGGTAGGTGATGTCGGTCAGCAGCCAGTGGCCGTATACGACCCCGCCGATCGCCCAGACCCGCAGCAGGTCCGCGTACCGGTTCCGGCCGGCTGCTGCTCCAGCCTCAGCCAATGCGACCTCCGGAGCTACCGCACCACGCGAGGATACAGGCGGGCCGCGACGGCGATGAGAACCACGAGCGAACCGATCAGCACCGCGAAGTCCAGCCGCGGCCCGAACGCGCTGTGGCCGTCGGCGAGCATGAGCGCCCGCAGGATGTCGACCTGGCAGGTCAGCGGGTTCACCCGGGCCAGGCAGGCGATGATGAGCGAGAAAGTGGCGAACACCGCGGCGCCGAGGACGAGCACAGCGACCACGCCAGCCAGCGCGGCCAGCGCGGACCGCATCTGCACGCCAGTCGTGGCGGTTTCATGATCACGGAATCCTGCCCGGCGATACGACTGGCAGGATTCCGTGATCATGAAAAATGAGGCGGTTTCGGAACCGGGGCTGGTCATAGGGCACTCCGGTCCGGGCCGGCCGGGTCCACCCGCCCGCGCAACTGGAGCCGGTAGGAGTAGCGGTCGGGATGGAAATGGTTGATCGCCAGTTCCAGCGGCGCCAGTTCACGGTCACGGTAGAGCCGGTCGATGCGCAGCACCGGCAGGCCCGGTGGGCAGCCGAGCCGGTGCGCGATGTCGGCGGTGGCCGACACCGCGGTGGCGTTCTGCACGGCACTGTCGATGCGGCGGTCGCTGACCCGGTCGACCAGGCTGATCATGGTGAACCGGGCACGGCTGCCCGGCTCGGCCAGGCCGGTCAGCTCAGGCAGTTCCCGCAGCCTGCGGCCGATCTCCAGCGGGACGTGCACGCGCGTGTAGCAGAACGGGATCCCGTCGTGCAGCCGCAGGAACGAGGTGGTCATGATGGTGTCGTCGGTGACCCGCAGCTGGCCGGCGACCTCGACGCTCGCGAGCACGTGCAGCGGCTCGACCACCTGCAGTTCGGTGTCGAGTGACAGAGCCATCAGGTCGTCGATGCTGCCGAACGACCGCAGGTACTTACCGTCCCCCGGTACCGCGAAGGTCCCCCGGCCGCGGACCCGGTAGATGACGCCCTCGGTGACGAGCTCCTGGAATGCCCGGCGCACGGTCTGGCGGCCCAGCCCGGTCGAGGCGACGAGTTCGGCCTCGGTCGGCAACCGCTGCCCGGCCGGGTACCGGCCGGCGGCGATGGCCTGCCGCAGATCCGACGCCACCTGACGGTAGGCGCTGCCCTCGCTGGGCCCTTCCGGCACGGCGCGCAACGGTGCGCGGGCGGCTCTGGCTTCCAACGCGGGGCTCCTGCTCGCTGGTGGGACTGACTGGACAGTCGGTTCTTTAGACGGCCATATTGCGTCTGAGGCTGCCCGGCGTCAAGACACAGACCGGTCCCGGCTTGGTTCCGCTTACCAGCGGTGACTCTGTGATCAGGCAGATCTTGACAGGATCCGGCGCTGGCGGGCTTACTGGAGCCCGGCGCACATTTGGCCGGTCTAATCGGAGGTGC
>DPMS01000221.1 GCA_003541285.1 Actinomycetota bacterium | reverse complement strand
GCCGGCCGCGGTTCCCCGAGATCTCGCCCGCGCAACAGGAACGCGTGGTGTCGGTCCTCAGGGCGGCGGTGTAGCACCCGGGACCCGGTGGACGGGCACGGAACAGGCAAGTGCCGCCCGGGGCGGGCTGTTGCCGCTCGCGCAGCCGCCACCAGGGCGGGACGGCCGAAGTATCACGGCCACCCCCCCGTGCTCATATAGTCACGAAGCTGAAGGTCGGGGGACGAAACCGGTAAGGTGACGCGAAGGCAGCGCGCTCCGATGCTTGCGGCATGAAGAAGAGTAGGAAGGCATGCGAGTCGCGATCAATCTCCTGACGGAGAACCCTGACGCCCCCTCCGGCGCCCACTGGTGCTGGACCCGGGTAGTCCCTGAGATGGCCAAACGGCTTGAATACGACGAGGAACTGCGCCTGCTGGTGAGCCCGAAGTCGCGGCATCTGTACCAGGGCTGCGGGCCGAACGTCGGCTACATCACATATCCGTGGTCAAACGAGCGGCGCATTCCCCGCACACTCTCTGAACATATCTACACGCCGCTGCGCTTGCCCGTCAGCCACATCGACATCTTCGCCACCTCGATGGCGCCGCTCGTGCGAGTCCCGCGATCGGTGGTCATCCATATGAAGACGATGCATGCCTTCACCACTCCTGCCTCGATCAGCCCGATGGTTCGTGCCTACCGCCGGATGAGCTATCCGCGGTCGGTGCGCATCGCGGAAGCGGTCATCGTCAATTCCAAGAGCCTGCGCTCGGAGGTCGAGAAGTACCTGGACGTTGATGCCCGTAAGCTCAGGCTGGTCTATGAGGCGGTCGACCATGATCTCTTCAAGCCGGGCGACGCTGGCGCGGCCCGGGCCCGGATCGCGCGGCATGGCGCCAGGAGTCCATTTGTGCTGTTCGTGTCCACCCTGTGGCCCTATAAGAACTGTGAGGGGCTGCTGCGGGCGTGGGTCCTGGCCCGGGGCGAACTGGGGAACCGGCAGCTGGTGATCGTTGGCCGTGGGGATGACGATTACGTCGCTCGCCTGCGCTCGCTCGCCGCCGGTCTCGGTATCGCCTCAGATGTGCTTTTTGTCGGCGGGATTCCGCTCGAAGACACCGTTCCTTTCTACCAGGCGGCTGACGTGCTGGTATATCCGTCGTTCAACGAAACGTTCGGGCTCCCCATCCTGGAGGCGATGGCCTGTGGCTGCCCGGTGGTGACGTCCGACACCAGCAGCATGCCGGAAATCGCAGGGGGAGCTGCGATCTTGTCCGATCCCAAGGACCCGGCGTCGATAGCCCGCGCCATCATCGACGCAGTAGGGCCAGGGAAGGATCGCCTGCGCGATGCGGGAATCCGGCGGGCTGGCCAGTTCACATGGGGGGCCATGGCCGCTTCTACCCTGGACGTGTACCGTGAGGTCGCCGAGCGCCGGGACCATCGAAGAAGATGAAGGTTCTAGCCTGTGGGGGTCCGGGAGTTTGCCGGATCGTGTACGTGCGACCGAGTCCTTGCGCTCAGTCAGTATGTCGGGGTGCTCGACGCGCCAACCTGCTGGTAAATCCAAGCTGGCGGGGCGTCTATCCCGTCTACTCTGCTAGGCATCCTGGGCTACTGACTCTCGATACACATGGATCAGCCTCACGGGGTCTGACCACCAGCAGTTGGCTGCCGGGCGTGCACACACAAGACCAGACTCTGATCGTGGCCGCGGTGCGCGACCGGCCGCCGCCCAGCCCAGTCGAAGAGGTGCGATGACTTCAGTCAGCGTCGTTATCCCTTGCTACAACTACGGCCATTTTCTTGACGATGCCATCGCCAGCGTGCTGGATGATCAGGAAGGCGTCGATGTACGGGTGCTCATCATCGACGACGCCTCACCTGATGGCAGCGCCGAGGTGGCCAGGAAGATCGCAGCTTGCGATTCTCGTGTGGAGGTAGCCGTTCATGCAACCAATAGGGGGCACATCGCAACGTACAACGAGGGCTTGCTTGACTGGGCCGATGGTGACTATTCCGTTCTGATGTCGGCGGACGACCGGCTCACCCCAGGAGCTCTGCGGCGCGCCACAGATTTTCTTGATGCTCACTCCGGCGTCGGATTCGTTTACGGAAATCCGCTGTGGTTTAGGGATGACGCGCCACTGCCAACGGCTCGCACCAGAGTGCGGGGTTGTTCGGTATGGTCTGGCCAGTTGTGGCTCGAGCGCCGATTCCGTCAGCTACAATCCGGCATTTCGTCGCCGGAAGTCGTCGTGCGTACGTCGCTCCAGAAGCGTGTGGGCGGATATGACGCGCGACTGCCCCATCTGGGGGACACGGAGATGTGGATACGCCTGGCGGCGAACGCAGATGTTGGCTACCTGCGCGGGGTTGACCAAGCCTATTACCGCAGGCACGAGCAGAACATGTCAACGGCCTATGGCCCACTGATGACTCTGCGCCAGTATCGATTGGCCTTTGAGGCGGTGCTTGACCGTTGTAGCGAGAGGTTGTCAGACGCAGCGCGCCTGTCCGACCTCGTACACCGTAAGCTGGCCCGGGAGGCGCTGGTGGCAGCCGCACGTGCGTACGACCAGGGACGCACCCAGCAGACTCCCGTCAACGAGTTGGTGACATTCGCCTTCGACTGCTGGCCGGAGGCCAACGGTCTACCTATCTACCGTACCCTGCAGTTGCGTGAGTCCATCGGGCCACGTGTGATGCCTTACCTACAGCCGTTCGTCCTTCCCGCAGCCGCCTGCCGCAAGGCTCAGACATGGTCGCAGCGCCTTGCCGAAGTCGGCGCCTTGTCTGCCTACCGCGGTTGGCGCCATCGTCACAGAACTCAGAGAAGCCTCCGTATTTCCGGCCACGATGGGAGGAAAGCCAGCGGCCATCGCCTCGATGTTGATTCGGGGTAGGAAGCTTGGACGTAGGCCCGGTAGATGCCAGAACCTCCAACAGAAGCGGTGGTTCTTGACAAGATCAAGATTACCGATGGTGACCAGCTCGCCTGATGCGCACCCGGACGCACCGCACAGCCAGGTAAGGGCTTCTCGCGCTCGTTGGTGCCTTGTCTGCCTATCGCGTTTAGCGATTATGCCGGGCAAAGTCAGGGCAAGGGGTGCTTTGGGTACCCCTGAGAGGTGTCTCCGGGGGGCGGGGGTGTCATGCCCAGCAGAAAGGATCGTAGTCGGGGGCCAACGACGTCTGCGTCGAAGTCGCGGCGGAATCGCTCTCTCGCGGCACCGGCTGCCGCCAATCGGGTCGGCTCGCAGGCGAGCAGGTCGATCAGCGTGGCCGCGGCCTTAGCAGGATCGTCGAGGGACCAGAACCGGGATTCGATCCCGTCGTTGCAGAGTTCTGAAATAGGCCCGATGTCACCTGCCACGATGGGCAGCCCAGCAGCCATCGCCTCAATGATCGCCAGCGAGGATGATTCAGAGTATGAGGCGTGGACGTAGGCCCGATACCCTGGCAGGAGGTTGCGGACGTCGGGCCGGAAGCCGCGGAAACGGACCTGCTCTTCCAGGCCCAGGGACCGAGTCTGTCGCAGGAGATCTTTCCGGCACGGCCCGTCGCCGAACACATCCAGGGTGAAGGATCGTCCGGCCCGCTTGGCCTCCGCCAGGACCTCGAGCAGGAAGCGGTGATTCTTGACAATGTCAAGATTACCGGTTGTGACGAGATCCCCGAACGGCTCACGGTAGGGCTCGGTATGCAATGGCGCCACGAAGTTACCGATTACCGCTGAGGGCACTTTCGCGGCCGCTGGGAGCCAGTGCAACAACACATTCTGCGCCCAGCGTGACACGTACACGATACCGTCAACCTGAGGGATCACTTCTCGCTCAGCTTGCCGGATCGCTTGGAATGTTGTTCCGTTCCGGCTGATTTGCGCCTTGTCAGCCCATTCGTCGGCCTGGGAGATCCGGAAGTGAACCGCCATGACGACGCGCTGATGTGGTCCTCGCCGCACGCACAACGCAGCCCGGGCGGCCAATGGTTCCTGGGCGTAGACAATGCAGTCGCCGACATCGGCGAGGTATCGACGCAGCGCATTGCGAAGGAACACCTCATGCCAGTGTCGATACCAGGCGACACTGGCGGGCCCACTGAAACGCTCCAGTATCAGGCGGGAGCCGAAAACTGGCACAGTGAGGGGTCGGCCCCACGAAAACGGTGTGACGATCGTGACAGCCGTACCGCACTCCGCAAGATATCGGCGCAGCTGCCGGACATGCGTGTGAACGCCTGTGACGCCTTCCTCCCGGAGGATGGTCGCAATTACCAGCGGTATGGAAGTCTTATCCGGCAATTCGTCGCTGTCCACGTTAGACGACCGCCTCCGTTGTCTCATCTCCATATAGAGGGTCCGGACTAACTGCCTGATACGCTATAGAACAGGTTTGCGATGGTGTAGCGTGCCGGTGCCAACGGAGATCATTCACGTGGGACCAGGTGGATCCATAAATGCCACCCCATGATCGTCGCGCCAGGTAGCCGGTGCACTGGAAGTGGCGGTGCATGCATGAAGCGCTTGTAGGTCCGCGTGACCCGGAATGACGGGAAGTCCCGTTCCACGCGCTTGCGGTCGTACACCAAAGCGTACGGGTTGGCCGGCCCGTCGGTGTTGTGGTGAACGAATTCCTCCAGGCGCAGGTAGCGCAGTAGCCCCATCTTCCTGGCGTTGCCGAGGTGCGCGGCCAGCATCCCTTGCGTGGGTATGGGCTTCAGGATCCCTGCCTTGGCGAGAGGAAAGGCCGCCAGCAGGGCAGCGCGGCGGATCAAGCCGATGGACACCAGGTAGTTCATCGACCAGCGGGCGTACAGCATGACGACCAGTTCCCCGCCTGGGCGGAGCACTCTGTGGATCTCGCTCTGGGCCTGCTTGATGTCGGGCACGTGATGCAGGACGCCATGGCTGAACACCATGTCAAAGGTGCCATCAGCGAAAGGCAAGCTGAGAACGCTGCCCTGCCGCAGCTCCTGGTAGGGAAGTTCCCTCAGCATCAACCGGGCCCGGACTCTCTCAACGGATTCGGCGGTCAAGTCGACGCCGGACCAGGAGGCCCCCTGGCGTATCAAGCGCTCCGCATCAGACCCCTCACCCAATCCGATCTCGAGCACCCGCTTGCCGGCCACGTTCAGGGCATCGAGGCAAGCCGGCAGGTGGGATTCGTTCTGGTAACGGAAGCGGTCGTAGTCGGTGAAGAACTTTTCATAATCGTCGCGGAAGCGCTCGTGAAGCCCGCCGACCTGGGCGTCGCCGCACGCGTGATCCTGCCAGAATCTCTGGACGGTTTGCTCATCCATTAATCCGCACCGTATTCAATGTCGCTGTCCCCTCCGTGCCAGTCATGCGCCCCGTCTTTTCATGGTGCTTCCGGCGTCCTGGCCGTATGGCCTTCTCTGCCACGTCGCCCAGTTCACCGCGTTGCCTTGCTGGTGCACCACGAAACGCCACGGGCCGCTGTAGGTGTTCGACTTGAAATAGTTGTTCTGGTCGAATGTAATGTGATTTTCGACCACGGTGCCGTGGTACGGCGACCAGGATGGCCAGGATCCCCACTGGCTGAAGATGCCGTTGAACCCGCAGTATTTCGCGGGTATGCAGTCCGGTCCGATCCTCGTGGGGTCGAAGCTGAAGTCATTTTCGCTGACCAGCACGTTCTGGGTTTTCCACCGGCAACTGTTGTAGTACGGCTCTTTAGTGATATTGGTGGCGTTGCATGAGTGGGTCGTTACCACCTTCGGGTCGACCAGGGTGCACTCGCCCGTTGAGGTGTTGGCCGGCGAACCGCAGAACCGGTCGGCGTTCTCCCACAGGACCACTCCGCTCCAGTTGTCAATGAACGTGTTGCCCATGATCACGAGAGTGTCCCCATATGGCCCCGGAACCTGGCTGTCAGCGCCGGATTCGGAAATATAGACCGCTGGATCAGGGAATCCACCCAGTTTCGGCCCAGCCACCAACGCGTTGCGGACGAACGTGTTGTGGGCCAGCCGCAGGTTGTAACTGGTCTCGAAGATGAATCCCTCGCCCTGGTTGTTGGCTATGTAGTTATGCTCGACGTCGAAGCCCCGGTTGTTGGTGTCCGCCCACAGGCCCGGTCCGAGGTTGTCGTGCACGTAGTTGCTGATGATTGCCGCCCCATTGACGCCCCAGAACTTCGCACCGCCACTGCATCCGCAGCCGGGCTGCCGAGCTTCCCAGTTGTCGGTATTGTTGCCGACGACCTCATTGTGATCAACGGTAATGTGGGAGCCTCCGCCCTGGAAACCGTACTCGCCGTTGTCTTTCAGGCAGGAGTAGGCCAGGACGTTGCCGGACCCGAGCATCACCCCAGCACCAGCGCTGTCCTGCACCGTCACATGGTCGATATGCCAGCCAGACCCCTCGTCATGGTTGACGACGCCCTGACCGATGCTCTCCCCGTGTGCGCCGAAATTCTGGATGGTCAAGTAGCGGATCGTCACATTGCTCGCGTGCTGAGTGAAGGCGTACAGGTTGGAGTGCTGGCCGTCGAGGACCGCACCCGGAGCCCCGAGAAACGTGTCGCCGCTTGCCGGGACGATCTGACTGAACTGGCCAGTACCGAGGGTATGCGTGCCTGGTGCGAACCAGTACGTTGTGTCCGGCCGGATCGTCCAGTTGTGCGAAAGAACAGTGCCACTGTCATCGCCTACCGGGATAACGACCGCTCCTTTAGGAGGGGATGAGGGGCCGCCCCCAAGGATCGCATTATTGCCGCATACCCGCACGGGAGGCGATGCAGGACCCGCAGCAGAGGAGTGAAGCGACGCCAGTGCGAGCCAGGTCAGGCCAGCCACTCCGGCAGCGAAGCAGGCCGCAAGTGTCCAGCCGATGGGCCGTCGGTGCCACCTCATGCCGACATCCTGCTGGGGGCAGAGGGCACGAGGAGTGATGCGGCCAGGAAGAGCTCGAGGAGGTACATCGAGGCGTCGGTAAATCCGACCTCAGTGAACGACGCCACCAGGCAGTATGTCACGAGGAAAAGGGCGAGAGCGCGCTGGACGCCGCGTGGCTGGAAGTAAGCCGTCACGAGCAGGAAGAGCAGGATTGTCGCGCAGACGACCACCCCAAAAATCCCTTGGGTCTGGTAAGAGGCGAGCCAGTTGCTGTCGATGGGGAGACCATTGAACGAATCATTCGACAGGCCGAAACCGAAGATCTCCTGGAACCTGTCGCGTGGAAGAGTGAGAAGAGGACCCCAGACCTTGGTCCGTCCGGTGAGATCGGTCAGTTGCTGCGTACCCTCGCCCCTGGCCAGCCAGGTGGTGATGACGCTGGACAGTGTCATGATCGCGATCGACACCACGACACTAGCGGCCACGAAGAACTTGCGCACCCGGGCCTTGGCTACGATCAGGCTCAGACCGGCGACCAGGATCCCGGCTACCACGCCGACCAGGGCAGTCCTCGTGTGCGTGAGGATCAGGATGATTACCGCCCCGAGGACGATGAGCAGGGTGGGCCGACCCCGCACCTGGCCGCAGAGCCAGAGCACGACCATCAGCCCGAGCGTAACCGCCGCATAGTGCGCGACCTGCGGGGGTGGCATATACCAGAGCACGCCGGAGAGCCTTCCCCCCACCAGGGCAGAGCCTGGCGCCACCAGCAGGCCGAGAAGCACTGAGCCCAGAACCACCGAGAGCGACGCTAGATGGCAGCGGACCAGCAGTAGGTCGCGCCGTCCCCACCACGGCGTCAGCAGCCAGAGCACGGCGACGAACTCAGCGAGCCGGAAGGTCCGGTACACGGTACCGAGGTACTGGGGTTGCAGGCTCGTCAGTATCGCCTCCATGACGAGCAGGCCCACCAGGCAGAGGAACACGTTCGGGCGCACAATGACCCTGCGGTTCACGGTCAGCGCCACCAGTAGCGCCGCTGGCAGGGCTCCTTGCGTAATTGCCTTGCCTGCCACATGCGGGACAGGCACCAGGGATCCGTAGTAAGTCAGGACGTTGAGGACCAGCAGCCCCCACGCGAGGCCAACCCTGCGCCGTACCGAGCGTTCACGCGCCTCGGCGGGTCCCAGCAACGGGACCCCGCGGCGGGGGCGGAATGCAGCGACCGACGAGCTCATCAGCTTAAGATCATGTCCCCTGACGTGGTTCGCCATCTCGCTCTTACTCAGGCGGAAGGCCTATGTACATATGAGGGCCGAGCGGGTGGTCCTGATACGAACGCTTGGCACGGCTGGAACCTCGGCAGTACGAGGGATAATCTTCAACGCGGACGCCGCCACAGCCGGGATGCGGACACGCCAGAACCGATACAGAGGATCACCTGTCGTCAGGTTGCGCTCCACCTATTTTCGTCTCGAATGTGCCAAAGGAACCCTCCGCATCAGCGTGCACATTCTCTTCTGCGATCTCAGCTTCACGGCCGGCTCCCGGCGCGCGTGTCACGCCAAGGCTTTCATCGGTCTTGTCAGCCCCGACGAGAATGGCGGAGACCAGGTGCGTCTGGGCGAGTCGTATCATCTCGCCGACGGCATGAACCTTCGTCCACGACGACCGCCCAGCGGTCACCACGACTACAGCATCGGGCGCCCACGTCGCGAGGTGCTCGCCGCCNNCCGACGGGTACCACATCATCACGCTCGGGGACCGCGACGACAAGGTGCGCGTCATGAACGCGCACCGAATGGACCCCAGGCTCCATGGTCCCCAGCAAGCCCGCTGCGGGGGTGCCGCTGGCGAGGTCCGCCACCACGACCTGCTTACCCTCCTGCGCGCAGGACACAGCCAATGACACCAGCGACAGGGCCGCGGCCCGCGGGTCATCCACAGGAACGACGGCCAGAGCCGCGCCCCGGGAACGTGCAGGCAGCACCCTGCGCAGGTACGCAACGATCCGCCGGACATTAGTGATCCGGGCGGCCGCCAGCCCGTGCCTGCCCGGCAGCCAGCGGCTGAGGTGCACAGTGCCAACACTGAGCTTGACCGGGGCGCCCAGTGCGCGCGCGACGTCATCACGCCGGTATAGCCGCTCGGATATGAGCGCGCGGACCACAACGATGCTCAGGGCCAGTGCCAGGCCTGCCAGGAGCCCGATGACACCGTAGAGGAGCAGATGCTTCAGCCGGGAGTGCGGCGGGAGCGGGGCGGCTGGGTCGAGCACGTCGCTGCCCCCCACCTGCTGCGCGGTGACCGCCTGGGTACCCGCCTTGTTACTGCTGACGGATTGCTCAAGCACGGTCAGGTCGCTGGTCGCCCTGCTGAGCTCGGTCCGCAGGCTACTGAGCTTGGCCCGCTTCGCGGGTGACGTGGGCTGAGTGGTCGCCTGGCTGATCTGCCTGCTGATAAACGAGACATGTTGCTTGGCCTGGCTGACTTGCTGGTCAAGCAAGCCGGACACGCGCTTCTGCTGGGCTTCCAGCTGGTTCGCGCGGTAATGGAGGAACGCAGTTGCCAGGGCACTCGCTCGTTTTACTGCGTCGTTACTCGATGGTGCATTGACAGTGATGAGGAGCACTTGGTCGGAGACGACTGTGGCAGTGTACGAGCCGACGAAGCTGCTGACGCTTTGCCGCAGCCCAAGCCTGTGCAGGGCCAGGTCGGCCACCACACGGGTTTGCGCAATGGCCTGCTCATTGAGTATCGCTGTGCCGGGAGCCGATTCGGGACCGACCCTGAGGAAGAGCTCCGTCGACGCCTGGTAGGCAGGGGGCAACGCCACGTACAAACCCGAGCCAAGCAGCAATCCGATGACGGCCATGGCTCCCCAGAACCACATGCTGCGCCGGATGGCTGCTCTGATGAATCCCAGGCTCGTCAGGCCCGCGTTGATATCGGCGGGCTGACCGTCGATGTCCGTATAGTCGTGGGCCCAGAGCCACGAATTACCACCGTTCAGGGACAATATTACCGCCTGGTCATTGTTGTTCACCGCCTGGTCCCCGCGGATATACCGGTTATGCGGGTCGGCATTCGCCGCTGCGTCAGCCGGGCCAGCTCCGGAAGACGGCCGGTCGTATGGTCAGCCGGGTCCGGATCCGCGACGAGGACTCCGACGATGTCGCGTCCGTCAGCGGTGGCGCTGGCGGAGACGCGGGCCAGCTGCTCGGCGGTCGCCGCGCCCGCCGACACGCCCAGCGCCGTCGCGGCGGCGCGCATCGTGTCACCGACCCGGGGAGTCTCGCTGTCGACGACGGCGACGGCGACGACCAGCCTCCCGCCTGGCAGCTCGTCGGCGTTGTGGTGATTGCTCACGGTGACCTGCAGGTTCCCCGTCCGCCCAGAAAGTTCCGGCTGCGCGGCGCAGGCGGCGCGAAGCGTGGCCGTGACGTTCACATCCTGCTGGGGTCCGACGACGAGAGTCGTGGGGATCCCCAGGGAAGCGGCGAAGACAGCCAGCTGAGGGCCGAGGGCGAGGGCCTTGGGGTCGGACGAGAGCGAGAGTACCGCGAGCGAGGAGCCGCTGCCCGTACCGAAGTCTGTGTGGTTCACGCCAGGGAGCCCCAGTTGACGCAGGGCCCTGCGCAGGCTCCACGCATCGGCGGTTCCGGG
>DPMS01000576.1 GCA_003541285.1 Actinomycetota bacterium | reverse complement strand
CAAAAAATCTGACACACTCGGACCCGGCCCGCAACGTCACCGCCAGCGCCGCCGCCCACCGCGGCGACCTTGCACCGCTGACCGCGATGCTCGACGACCTCATCGACCTGCCGCACCCGATTCAAAGAGCCCAACCAAGAGCCAGCGACCCCCGGCATCAGGCATCACCTAGCCACGCCCAGCCTGTATCGCTGCAGCTAGACGTCACATGGGGCGACGCCTGGCACCGTCCCGCGATCCGGGAAGCGCGCCTTACAAGCGAGGGGTCACTGCTTCGAACCCAGTTGCGCCCACACGTTTGACCCTGTCAGAGGCACATTGCGATCTTGATGTGATCGTTAGGGCGGCTGGCGGGGAGCCAAAGGCCCGCTCTTGGTCAGGAAGACCAGCAGGCACGCTGACGCGTGTTCGGCCGTGTCTTGTCGATCTGAAACTGGCGGACATCGTTGACACGTCTGAGAGCAGGCTGGAACCAGGCACGATCTCGCTGTCGCCCGGATCCACCGCGTCTTAGCGGTCAGCTCGTGCTGGCGAGTTTCCGGCCAGGCGTGAAGAGTTCGCAGTAGCTGGGCTGGGCATTTGCGACGGGGTGAGACTCTCGGTTTGCTCATCGGGGCCGGGTGATCCGGCGTGGCCGGTGGCGGCGAGCGAGGTGGTGCCCAGTATTGCGCCGGCGAAGCCCAGGCCGCGCAGGATGCCGGCCGCGCCGCCGGGCATCGACTCCGAGAAGACGGTGAGGCCTGCGAGTATCGGCAGCACGTTGGTCAGCAGAGTGGAAACGCCGGCGGTGGCCAGGGCTGTTCCGCGCTGGAGAGCGAGCTGCAAGGACACAAAGCCCAAGCCGTGGCAGACAAGCAGCAGACCCACGAACAAGTACCCAGGGCTGGTGCCGTCGACCGCTGCTTTGGTTGCGACATCGCCGGCCGAGTAGAGCAGGCCAGCCGTAATCGCGAGCCCTGCTCCGGGCCGGAGCACCGCTCCCCCGGGAGCGGCGGCGACCGCGGCGAGGAGGATCGAGGCCAGCGCCCAGCCGAGGGGCGCTGGCCAGGTCGGCGCGTGCGCGTGCGCGATACCCGCCGGGAGTGACAGGCCGAGCAGCACTAGGGCACCCACAGATATGGTCACGGCCACCCGTTCTGACCGGGACAGGCTGCGCCCGCCCAGGCGGACGAGCAGGGCGAGCAGTCCGACGCCACCCGCCGAGGTGGCCTGTACGAGCGAGAGGGGCGCGAAGCGCAGCGCGATGATGTAGAGCCCCCACCCGCCGAGTCCGAGGACGAAGCCCGCGAGCCACTGCCAGTTGGTGAAAAGGGATCGCAGCGACGAGAGCGGATGGCGTACCGCCAGCGTGGGCAGTTTGCCTGACGCCGAGTGCTGGACGTAGAAGCCGTAGCTCAGGGCGGCCGTCGATAGCAGGGCGAGGATGAGGCCTGCTGCGAGCTTCATCGCGGGCTCGGGTGCGCTGGGCGGGTAAGGGCGCGAAGCCGAGGTGCGTGACGCCGGCCCGCCGGGGGCCGCTCAGGCACGGAGGACCCGGTGGGGAAGAACGGACACCAGCTCGCTGGCGTCGCTGGATTCCGCCGAGGGCGCCAGGGCCGGGCAGGCAGGCTCATCCGGGCCCGTCCGCGCGCCGCTCGCGGCCGGCCTCTCCAGCCGTGCCTGCCCGCGGGCCGGCCACCAGTCGCGGCCCCGTATCAGGTCGGCATAAGGCAGGTAGCCCTCGGCGGCCATCGCGGCCAGAGCCACCCGGGGCAGATCAGCCCAGGCCTGGACGATCACATACCGGGGCCGCCACTGAGGATCGAACTGGCCGTTGAACTGCTGCAGGTTGTCCAGTTGCAGGGCAAGGATGCCCTTGAGGCGCAGGAGCGCCCGGCGCTGGAGACGCTGCATCGAAGGCAGCTCGGCCTGGGTGGTGAGCAAGCTGGCGAACGGTGAGAAGTTCAGCGAGAGATCCGTGAACCCCTGCCCGCGCGCCCAGGACACCGTTTCCACGATCAGCCACGAGGTGAATCCGTTCGGCGTCTCTCGCCGCCGTGGCATGGTCGACAGCGACAGCGACCGGCTCGCCGGGCAGACGGCAAGGTGCAGAAACCCACTGACCCGTCCCTGCGGATCCCGCCCGATCACGAACACCGCGTCGTCGCCGCCCAAGCGGAACAGGCTGTCGAGTTCCATCGAGAAGCCCTTGCGCACCCCGCCCCGGAGCCAGGCGTGCTCCACCGAGGCGAGTTCCTCCCGGACCGCCGACGGCACCCCGCCTGCCGTGACTACCTCGGCATGGAAGCCCTTTCGCTCGAGCCGGTGCACAGCCTGCCGGACCGCGCGCATGTGACGGCCGTCAAGCGAGAAGCCCCCGATGCCGATGATCGCCTCGTCACCGTGGTACAGGGGGTGAAGGCCCCGGTCACGGTAGGTCTGGAGGAGCCGGTCTGATGCGCCCATGATCGCCGGACGCCAGCCCCGCTCCTGGGCATGGGTCAGGAACCGGTCGAGTGCCGGGCCGGCGTCCTCCGGCGGCCCCACCGGATCGCCGCTGATCAGCGCAATACCGCGGATGACCCGGTAGGCGATGAGCGTCTGCCCGGTCACGGACCATTCCTTGTCCGGCCGCAGGCCGAAGGGGGCCAGGGTGTCCCCGCCCCACCGGCGCACGATGCCTGCAGCCTGCTCGCGGCGCTGCAGGTCAGGGAACAACCGCTGCCGCCAGGGACGGATCCACACAGCGGCCGCCCAGATCACCCCGATCGCGGTGATGGACAGGACAGACAGCGGGAACCACTCCGGGAAGTCCCCTGGCAGGAGATCGATATCATGCGGCATCTGGCCGCCCATCGCGTGCAGGGTGTCCCGCAGCGCACCGGCGAGCTGGAAAGTCTGGTCCGCGGCCGTCCGGTAGGCCCAGAGCGCGGTGACGCCGTAGGCAAGCGCGAACCCGAGCATCCCGACCAGCCGCACCAGCGCCGAAGGCCTGGCGGCTGGGTCGCCACTGAACGGGAAATCGTCGCGCCGGGCGACCAGTGCCACCGCTACCAGACCGGTCACGATCGCCGCGGCGTAGTCGGGGCCGTGCAGCAGTTGCAGCAAGACCGACAGGCCCAGCAGTCCGGCCGCCAGGCGCCATGCGCGCCGGTTACGCCGGAGCAGTCCCCTGGCGGTTATAAGCAGCAGAACGCCTGCGGGGACCAGGAGGACGTGCGCGGCAGGCGAGATCGCTGGGGACGCGAGCATGACCAGCAGCCCGAGGCTGCTCCCCGGATGCGGGATCAGCGACGACGTGAGGTCAATGAGCCCACCCATGGCTACCAGCCACCCCAGCAGCCTCGGCGTCATGCCGCCAGGACGAACGCCCTTGCCGAACAACGCGCCTCCCGCACCTGCCAGGGCCGCCGCGACGTACACGGGCTGCAATCTCGCCGCCGCCCGCAGCGCCTCACTGGCAGGCACTTGCCGGACTACGTACAGGCAGAAGGTGTCCACGAGGAGCAGCCATGCGCCGGTTCCGGCGGCCAGGCTCAATCCTGCCGTCAGCCGGTCCATTCGCGCAGCCCTGGCCACGAGCCCGAGTAGCACCCCAGCGGTCCCGAAGGCTGCGACGTAGATGAGGAGTGGGACGCTGTCATGGCCCGGCAGCTCATCCAGTGGCAGCGCGTCCGCCACCCGGGGACCGGGCCATCCGGTCACCCCCGCGCGCAGCCAGTACAGCCATCCGGTCGCCAGGGAGGTCACCACCATGACCGCCAGGACCATGACGATCACGCGGAGGGAGAGGACCGCTGTCTTGCGCAGGTGCCTATCCATGGCTTAGGTGATCCGATGCCGTGATGAGCGCCTGCGGCATCAGACGGCGCCACAAGCTCCAGTTGTGCCTTCCCGGCACCACGAAGTACTTGTGCGC
>DPMS01000227.1 GCA_003541285.1 Actinomycetota bacterium | reverse complement strand
GGCCGGAGCGGCCACGCAGCCGCCGTTCCGCCTGTTCACGCAGGAAGATCTCAACTTCGAGACGCTGTTCACCCTCGGAGGGGCCGGCTACGGGATCTCCGAAGCCGGTGAGGTCGTCACGACGGTCAACCGGATCAACGCCGCGGGAGCCAGTTATCAGGCCTACTACGACAATTTCCTGGCCATGGCCCGGGACGTCGATGCGCTGGCTGGCCAGGAGCTGGCTGCCGGGCACACGGCCAGCGCCAGGAGTGCCTATCTGCGGGCCGCCTCCTATTACGACGCGTGCCTGTTCTTCGTGCTCGGCACAAGCTCCCACGCGCGGGAAGCCAGCGTGTACGCGGCCATGCAGCGCTGCTGGAACGCGGCCACACAGCTGTTCGGCCCGCCCTTCGAGCGGGTCCGCATCCCGTACGGCCGCACCTGGATGCCCGGCTACCTGCTGCGGCCGGACACCCGGCCCGTCCGCAGGCCGACCCTCATCCTCAACAACGGCAGCGACGCGCAGAACATCGACCTGTACGCCTTCGGCGGGGCGGCGGCACTCGAACGCGGGTACAACGCGCTGATCTTCGAGGGCCCGGGGCAGGGATCGATGCTGTTCGAACGGCAGATCCCGTTCCGGGCCGACTGGGAACACGTGATCACACCCATCGTCGACTACCTCCAGGGCCGCCCGGATGTGGATCCGCGGCGCATCGCGATCACCGGGTGGAGCCTATGCGGCGAATCGGTGATCAGGGCAGCCGCGTTCGAGCACCGGCTGGCCGCGGTCGCCGCCGACCCCGGCGTCCTCGACGCCTGGCTGGCCTGGCCAGCGCAGATCCGCGGCCTGTTCAAGCCGGGCGCCACCAAGCAGCAGGTGAACGCGGAATGGCGGGCCAGCATCCCGCACCTGCACCCCGTGATCCGGTTCACCCTCATGAAGCGGGCCGAACTGTACGCGCGGCAGTTCCTGCTGGCCGCCCGCGCCGGGCGCGTCTTCACCAACCTGTGGCTCCTCGGGATGATCCAGATGCAGCTCAACGTGCGCAAGGCCGTGTCCCAGGTCAGCTCACCAACCCTGATCACCGGGTACGAGCAGGACCAGTTCGTCCCCGGCCAGGGCCAAAAGGTGTACGCACTGCTGCGCAGCCGCAAGGCGTACCACTACTTCACCTCGGCGCACGGAGCGGAGTACCACGACGGACCGATGGCCCCCCAGACCCGCAACCAGCTCGTGTTCGACTGGCTGGACACCGTCCTCTGACACCGCCACCGGGAGCCGTGCGAGAACTCCGGGAGCGGGAGCCGCTCTTGGAGACTCACAAGCAGGTATCCGGCGGGCAGACGTGCCGCACAGGGATGCCAGAGAGCTCCGGGAGCCAGGCTGGGAGCCAATGTCGCCAGGCGTCAGGCGATGCCTGGCCAGGGGCGGTGCGTTGACGTCGTGCAAGAGGTCATGAGTCTGCCGGACCGGTTTCGTCGGCTCAGACCTGCTCGTCGGCAGGAAGGCCAGGGGATTATTCCGGCAGACGGAACAGCAAATCAATCTGCGGACCGGCCACCCGCTCTGGGTTACATCTCGTACCTGATCTGGTCAGCCGCTCCCAGGAGGTCGCGGACGAAGGGGAGCATCTCCTTATCCGTCCAGCGAAAGCTTGGCCCGGATACGGACAGCGCTCCCACGACCCGGTCGCCGCTATCGAAGACGGGAACAGCGAGTGCCGCGACGCTGCGGGTTGACTCCTCATGGCTGATCGCGTATCCCGAGTCCCGGGTTGCCGCGAGCAGTGGCTCAACCGCGTGGCTCTCAGGTGCCGACAGGCCGGAGAGTATTTTGGCTTGCTCCTGATCTGGCAAGAAGGCGAGGATGGCGCGTCCGCTGGCCCCCTTGTGGATCGGCACTCTCCTGCCGACGCCTACGCTGCGGCGGATGTCGGATTTGCTCTCACATTCGAGAACGCAGACTCTGTGATCGCCATCCTGGACATGCAGCGTAGCGGTTTCCCCGGTGAGGTCCCGCAGTTGCTCCAGCCAAGGCATGACAATGCCTGAGAAGGGCAGTGATGACAGAACACGATTGCCGTAGGTAACCATTTTCCAGCCTAGGCTGTACCGCTTGCTCACGGGATCCTGGATCACCAGCCCGCGGGACCGAAGACTTGCCAGCAGCCGATGCGTCGCGGTTGTGCTGAGGCCGACCTTTACCACGATGGCAGCCAGCGGAAGGGGCGTGTCCGCTGACGCCAGGACTTCGATCACATCGATGGCGTTCAAGACCGTCAACGAGAGCTTGCCGCCATCGGAGGACTGGCGGGCCGAGCCCGGTGGGCCAGGCGCGGGCTCTTCTAGCCGGGCGAACCGGGCACGCCGGGTACCCTCATCGGAGACTTCGCTGGTAAGAGCCTCTTGCACGTATCCCTCCAGATCGCTACCATGACCGCATTCCTCATATCGGTATGGTATTCCGGTAATCGGAACATGGCAAGGAGGCGCGGGAGTGTGGGCCACAGGCATCACGGACATCGTCGAGGGCCAGGTCCTAGTTCGTGGGCTGCCTATTGACCGGTTGATCTCCGAGCGGAGCTTCGCCGAGGTGCTCGCACTCCTGCTGGTGGGACGGCTTCCCTCGGCTGCCGAGGCCCGGATGGTCGAGGCTGTGCTGGTGGCTTCCATCGATCACGGTGCCACTTCCCCGTCCGCGCTCACGGCTCGCACCGTGGCCTCTGGCGGCGCCTCGCCCCAGGTAGCGTCAGTGGCCGGCCTGCTAGCACTGTCGAAATACCATGGCGCGACCGTATCCGACTGCGCAGATCTCCTGACGGAGGTTGTGCAGACCGCACGCGAAAAGTCAACGCTCGAGGCCAGCGCGGAGCAATCCGTCCGCTTCTATCTGGCCCAGGGACGCCGGGTGCCGGGATTCGGCCACCGGGTTCACTCCTCCGATCCCCGGGTACCGGTGCTCTTCGGCTTGGCTGCCGAGGTCGGACTTGACCAGACCTACATCCACGCCGCCAACGCCGTTGGTGCCGCCCTTGACCGGGAACTGAAACGTTCCCTCCCCATGAATCTCGATACTGCGATCGCGGCGGTTCTCCTGCCGTTCATCCCACGCGATCTCGTATTGCCAGTCTTTATGGCAAGCAGATTCTGCGGGATATACATGCAGGCGCACGAAGAATCGACCCGCATGAAGCCCATGCGGCGGATCAACCCTTCCGAGTGGTCGTACGACGGTCCGCGGGCGGGTGGCTGAGCATGAGCACCGATGGCCCCCTGCGGGGTCTGACCGTTTTCGACATCGGCAGGTTCGTAGCGGGCCCGGTGTCGGCGACAATCCTGGGTGAGTTCGGCGCCCGGGTCATCAAGTTTGAAAAGCCGGGTCACGGCGACGAGCTGCGCCATCTGGGACCGGCCATCCACACCGACGCGTCTGCCTGGTGGGCTCTTGAGGGCCGGAACAAGGAGACAGTAAGTCTCGACCTCGGCCATGA
This sequence comes from Actinomycetota bacterium, assembly GCA_003541285.1. Lineage (GTDB taxonomy): Bacteria > Actinomycetota > Actinomycetes > Streptosporangiales > Streptosporangiaceae > UBA9676. The sequence continues at coordinate 9,923 of DPMS01000227.1, read as the reverse complement.
GGCGGGCCAGGCGGCCTTCAGAAGCATGGTTGCCCACGCTGACGTCGTGGTCGAGAACTTCCGGCCCGGGACTCTGGAACGCTGGGGGCTTGACTTCGAAACCCTGTCGAGTGTCAATCCGCGCCTGATCCTGCTCAGGACCTCGGGTTACGGGCAGTTCGGACCGTACCGGCTGCTGCCGGGGCTCAACACCGCGGGCGAGGCGCTCGGAGGGCTTCGCTACATAGTCGGGTACCCGGATCGTCCTCCGTCCCGTCCCGGAGTTGCGATCGCCGACTACACAGCTGCGCTCACGGGAGCTATCGGAGTCCTGATGGCCCTGTATGAGCGCGACGCCAGGCAGGGTTCTGGCCGCGGGCAGTGGATTGACAACACACTCTATGAAGCTGTCATGCGGATAATGGAATGGACATTCGTGGCTTACGATCAGCACGGAACCATCCGGGAGCGCGTCGGCGCCGAGTCGGCTGGCACCGTGCCCGCACGTGCCTACCTCAGCAAGGATAAACACTGGGTCGGCATTGCCGCAGCAAGCGACAAGCTCTTCGGGCAACTGGCGGCTGCCATAGGTCAGCCCGGTCTGGCGACGGATGACAGGTTTCTCACCAATGCGGCCCGGGTCGCCCACCGGAGCAAGTTGGACGAGATTCTCGAACGATGGGCCGCCGAGCACGAAGCGGAAGAGATCGTCTCCCTACTCCAGGCACGAGGCGTCCCCGTGAACCTCGTCTATTCCGTGGCGGAGATATTCAAAGATCCGCACGTTGCCGAAAGGTCGTCACTCGTCCCGGTCCCAGGGGAGGACGGGAAGCCAATCATGATGCAAGCCGTCGTCCCGCGGCTCTCACGGACTCCCGGACTGGCCCAGTGGGCAGGTCGGCACCAAGGCTCCGACACCGCCACCGTGTTCTCGGAGTGGCTCGATGCGGAGACGATCGAGACCCTCTCCCGGGCCGGGGTTATTTCCGGATAAGCAAAGGACTACCGCAGGGCTGTCTGATGAAGCTAGTGAATGGCACCGAAGTTTTCTCGGGGATCGAAGAGATCCTAGATGCCCGGCATACTGCTCTCCTGATCGTCGACGTGCAGAACGACTGCTGCCTGCCGGAGGGATGGTTCGCGCGGCACGGCAAAGATGTCTCGCGCATGCCGGACATCTTCCCGAAGATTGCCAGCGTCCTCGATGCGGCACGACGCGCTGGAATGCTCAGAGTCTTCATGGAGCAGACCACCCTGCCAGACGGGCTCAGCGATTCACCAGCCTGGCTCTACTTCAAAACCCGGGACGGGCGCACCGAGACCGACTACACGCTGGATGGGTCCTGGGGGCAGCAGACCATCGACCTGCTGGCTCCGCAGCCGGGCGAGGTCGTAGTGAAGAAGCATCGTCCCTCGGCGTTCTTCGGCACGAATCTCGATATTGTCCTGTCTAGTCGGGGCATCAAGTCGGTTCTCGTTTGCGGAACCATCACCCAAGGGTGCGTTCTCGCGACGGTCCTGGACGCGTCTTTTCACGGCTTCTACACGGTCCTCCTGTCGGACGGCGTGCAGTCCTACAGCCAGGAACTTCATGAAGTCGCCCTCACGTTCCTCGCGTCGCGGTACGACCTGACCACATCTGCGGAAGTCACGGCGCTGTGGAATGTTGCTGCCCGGCCAGCCGGAGGTACCCGCGATGCAGGCTGAACTGGCTATCAATCACGGCGACGTCGTTTTCCCATGGGGAGTTCGGAGCGATGTGAGCATCGCTGTCTCATCCGGGATGACGGTGAGCATCTCAGCGGACCCTATCGAAGCCGATCAGGTGATTGATGCCAGTGGGCAGCTCGTCTTCCCTGGTTTCATCGATACGCATACCCACATCGGGTTCTCCGGTTCGGACGCTGAGCTCGGAACCGAGACGGCCGGGGCGGCCGCTGGCGGCATTACCACCTGTCTCATCTACTACCGCCAGCTTGAGCGCTACGGCGAGGACCTGCGCGGGTTTATCGCGCAAGGGGCCAGCGTTTCCTCCGTCGACTTCGGGGTTCATCTCGGCATCCTGACGGATGAACATCTGGAGCAGGTCCTGGAGCTGAGCGACGAGCTCGGCATCACGTCATTCAAGATGTACACATGCTATAAGGACGGCGAACTGGCGCAGTTCGGTGTTCGGGGGGAGGACGATGGCTTTATTCTGGATGCACTCACCTTGCTGGCCAGAATACCCGGCGCTGTCGTAAACGTCCACTCTGAGAATGACGACATTTACGGCCGGCGTCTCCGGGCACTGAAGGCCGGGCAGGCCACCGGAAGCGTCTTGCGGCAGTGGTCGTGGGCTCGTCCGCCGTTCGGCGAGGCCGAGGCGATCTCCCGGGTCGCACTGTTGGCCCGCCTGGCCGGGGCGACGGTGTTCATCCCGCACGTCGGATCCTCCGCTGGACTGGACGCATGCCGGAACGCGCGAGCCGAGGGGACCAACCTGCACCTGGAAACCTGCCCGCACTATCTGCTGCTGGATGTCGATGGTGCCGGGCAGATCCAGTATGCCAAGGTGAATCCCCCGGTACGGGAGGCGAGCGACCGGCTGGCGATTCAGCAGGCACTCAAGAGCGGTGAGATAGACACGGTCGGGACCGATCACGCGGCAGTTCCGATTGCCGGGAAGCAGGGCAAATCTGCGTGGGAGGCAAGACCAGGCTTTCCCGGCGTGGACACCATGGTTCCGGTACTGCTCCATCTCGTGTCCTCGGGGACCCTGACCCCGGAGAGTTTGGCCGGAGCAACGGAACGGGCGGCGAGCCTCTTCGGGCTGACGTCCAAGGGGCGCATCGAGGTCGGTCTCGACGCCGACTTCACCATCTGCGACCCGCACGCCGCAAAAGAAGTGGCCGCTGCTGCCTTCCCGTCCTGCTCAGACCTATCCGTCTACGAGGGGATGCGGCTCACCGGATGGCCGAGCTGGACCATCTTGCGAGGCGCGGTTGTCGCCAGGAATGGAGAAGTTACGCGGCCGCAGTCGGGACGGTACCTGAAACGCGGCCGGTCTGGCCAAGGTCAGACGTCTTAACAAGTCCGTTGCGCGAAGTCTCAAAACAGACTCAGGATGACAAAGTAAGGACGGAAACATGCTGAAAAGCAGATTCTTGATGGGGCGTGCTGCCCGGCTGGTGGGCCTAACCTGCTCGCTGTCCGTAATACTTGCGGCCTGCTCCTCATCCCCGTCGAGCCCCTCGTCTTCCACCAGCAGCAAGGGGACGACAAAGAACTCCGCTGGGGTGGCGGCGGCCGAGGCCGTAGTCCAAGCCGCCGAGCGGCCCATCACCTTCACCAAGCCGACGCCAAACTTTGCTATGTCGAAGAATTCCGGCAAGACGGTATGGTACATCGCGCCTGATATGTCCATCCCGTTCATCGCCACCATTGCATCAGGCGTCAAGGCGGCGGCAGCGGCGGCCGGCATGAAGGCGGTGATCTTCGACGGCAAAGGACAGGTCAACACCTTCAATCAGGGCGTAACCGAGGCGGTATCCCAGAAAGCAAGCGGGATAATTCTCCAGGGCATCAACCCGGCCCTGGTGAGCGGGCCGCTTGCGCAGGCGAAGGCAGCGGGTATTCCGGTCATCGACTCCCTGAACGGGGATCCCACGCAGCCACTGGCATCAGGTGTGCTCGCGCACGTCACGGTGAACTACACCGAGGGCGGCAAGCTGATGGCCGACTGGGTTATCGCGGCGAGCAAGGGCACTGCACATGTCGTGGTCTTCACGTCCTCGATCTACACCATCTACCAGAACATGGTCGCTGGATTCAAAGAAGAGTTTGCAAAGCTGTGCCCGTCGACCTGCAAGATCGACGCGGTTGAGAACGTCCAGCCGACCGGGGTCGCCACTCAGCTCGGCAGCATCACGTCCACCGCGATCAGCCGGTATCCGGATGCGAAGTACTTCGTCCCGTTCTACGACGCGATGGTCACCTACATGATTCCGTCGATCCAGCAGGTCCACGCCAACGTGGCCATCATCAGCCATGACGGTGTGACCACGAACCTGGACATCATCCGCAAAGGCGGCGTGCAGCAGGCGGATGTTTCGAACCCGCCGACCGCAGCCATGGGCTGGGCCGAGGTGGACGAGATCGGACGGCTGATCGCCGGGCTCAAGCCCGCCCCCGAGGACCTGCCGCAGCAGTTGTTCGTGAAGGCCAACGTGGGAAGCAGCGACGCGGGGTTGTTCTCCGGGTACGCGAACTACGAGTCGGAATACAAGTCCGTCTGGGGAAAGTGAGGTAGACGCTGTTGGGCTCTGACACGGCTCTGGAACTCAAGGGGCTGGCGAAGACCTTCGGTCCGCGGCAGGTGCTAGCGGTTGATCACTTTGTGCTCAACCGCGGTGAGATCCACGGCCTGGTCGGCGCGAACGGGTCTGGGAAGTCGACGCTCGTCAAGATCCTGGCGGGCTACTTCGACCCAGACCCGGGGTCGGAGGTGGCGATTTTCGGGAAGCGAATATCGCTGCCCATCCATGACCCGCGCGGGCACGGTTTTGGAATCGTCCACCAGGACCTGGGCCTGGTCCCGGAACTGAGCGTGCTCGAGAACATCAGCGTGGGAGTGAACTACGGAACCGCAGGCATCGGGCGAATCTCCTGGCGACGGGAGATGGGGTCAGCGCGCCGCTTTCTGGACCACCTTGGCATCACGATCGATCCCAAGGCGACAGTGGGAAGTCTCGATCGTGGCGCCCAGACAGTGGTTGCGCTGGCCCGATGCCTGCGTCAGTTGGAGGCAGCGGAGGCAGCGTCGCTGCTCCTTCTCGACGAGCCAACAGTGGCGTTCGACCGGGACGAGGTCGAAGTGCTCTTCGGGGTTATGCGGCGCATCGCCAGCGGGGGCAATGCCGTCCTCTTCATTTCGCATCGGCTTCCGGAAGTGCTTGAGATCTGCGACCGCATCACCGTACTGCGCGATGGCAAGGTGGTGACCACCGCGGAGACGGAGGGAACCAGCCTGGAAGCGGTCGTCTCGTGGATCCTCGGGCAGTCACTGGAGACCTTCTTCCCCCCGCGGCCACCGGTCAGCCGGATTGGGCCGGTGGTGCTGCGGGTCACGGATCTCGCGGGGGCCCGGGTACGTTCGATTAGCTTCGCCCTGTCACAAGGGGAGATCCTGGGCGTAACCGGCTTGGAGGGGATGGGGCAAGATGATCTTCCCTATCTGCTGCTCGGGTTGCGGTCAGGCGGGCGCGGTCGGGTTGAACTGGCCGGAGAGGACGTCACCGGGCTGGATCCGGCTGCGGCACTGAAGAAGGGGCTCATCACCGTCCCGTCCGACCGCGCCAAGGAGGGCCTCTGGACGGAGGGTCAGGTGTTTGAGAACCTCACCCTCGGGCGGCTCGGCGACTACTTCAGAAGTGGTGTCCTGCGGAAGCAAGCCGAACAAGGCGATGCGATCCGATCGATGGACACGTTCAGAGTGAAGGCCTCAGGTCCACGCGCAGCGGTCAACTCCCTGTCGGGCGGAAACCAGCAGAAGGTCGTCCTGGCACGGGCGCTGCGCTCAGCACCGCGGGTGCTGGTGCTCCACAACCCCACCGTCGGAGTGGATGCGCGCTCACGCCATGACATCATCGAGCTCGTTTTCCAGGCGGCCAGTAACGGTGCCGCCGTTCTGTACATCTCTCGCGAATACGAGGAGCTGGCCAACGTCTGTGACCGGGTTCTGGTCCTGAACGGCGGTCAGCTGGAAGGCGTTCTGTCGGGCAGCGCACTCACTGAAAACGCGATCTTGAAACTTTGCCACACTTGATGAGCGGGCGCCGGAGGAGGTTTAGGAGTGACAGGTGAAAAGAGTGCACCTCGGGCTGCGGGTGTGGATGTAGTCACCGACTCCACGGCAAGCGGTGAAGCAACAGGTCCTGGTGTCAGGCGGGCGCGGGCTTGGGCGAGGGGCGCGGATCTGCTGCGGCGGTCCGCGCTGCTGTGGGTTATGGTGCTGCTGATCATCGTCTACTCGATCTGGTTGCCGGCCACCTTTCCGACCCACGGCAACGTAGTGGCGATGCTGTCGTCGCAGTCGTTCGTGCTGATCCTGGCTCTCGCGGTCACCATCCCACTCCGCTCAGGCGACTTCGACTTGTCGGTTTCGGCGGTGATGGTGTTCACGGCAGCGGTGCTCGGCATCCTCGTCTCGCAGCACCACTGGTCAGTGGGAGCGGCCATCCCGGTCACACTGGCGATTGGCTTCGCGGCAGGGCTGCTCAACGCGTTCTTCATCGTCAAGCTCGGGATCAACGCATTCATCGTGACCCTCGCGACGATGACCGCCCTGGGCGGCCTGACCTTCGGCATCACCAACTCGAACATAGTCAGTAACTTCCCGCACTCCCTGCTGGTCCTCGGGCAGGCGTCGGCTGGAGGATTGCCGGACGCGGTCTATTACGGCTGGGTAGTGGCAATTGTTCTGTGGTACGTGTTCGAATACACGCCGTACGGCCGCCAGCTGCTGTTTGTCGGTGGCAGCCGTGACGCATCACGGCTGGCGGGCCTGCGGGTGAACCGGGTCCGTATCTCCGCGTTCGTCGCCTCGGCCGTCCTCGCGGCGGTGGCAGGTGTGGTGCTGGCGGCGAACGTCGGCGCGGTGGATCCGAGTGAAGGCCCCAGCTTTCTCCTGCCGCCGTATGCCGCGGCGTTCCTCGGCACCACCACGATACAAATCGGACGCTTCAACATCGCGGGGACAGTCATAGCGTCCTACCTGCTCATCGTGGGCGTCACCGGACTGCTCCTGGCTGGCGCGTCACCGTGGGTCTCGGATTTGTTCAACGGCGTTGCTCTTCTGGCGGCTGTGGCCTTCGCCAGATTCGCGGCGAGGCGGAGCGAGTAATACGACGGTCGTGGCCGGGTCAGAGCCGATGACCTAACGGACCGTAGCCGTCAGGAAAGAGAGGTTCGCATGGGTAGCGATCGGTCCGTGGATGCGCTCAGGGATCGGATCAGCAACTGGGGCCGCTGGGGGAAGGACGACGAGCTTGGGACAGTGAATCTGATCACCGAGTCCGTGCGCCGCGCCGCAGGCAAGCTCGTCCAGACGGGGGAGACGGTCTCGCTCGCCCTGCCGCTGAACCGGCAGGGCCTGCAGCGCGCGGGCGATCAGCGGCTGAATCCCCAGCACATCATGCTGCAGACGGGTACTGACTTGAAGGCGGGCGTCCAACCGGGACAGGTCGGGGGGTGGGGCTACGCGGACGACATGGTGGCCATGGCCCTGCAGGCGGCGACCCACTGGGACTCGCTTGCACATGCCTTTTATGAATACAGAATGTACAACGACCGGCGGTGCGACCTGGTCACCAGCAATGGGGCAGAGCGCAACAGCATCGACAAGATGTCTGACCGGATTGTGACACGTGGTGTCCTGCTGGACTTCCCGCTCGTCCTCGGCCACGAACATCTCCCGATGGATTACCGCATCAGCACGACCGAGATCGAGGCTGTGCTGGAGGCCGCGGGCACGGAGGCCAGGCCCGGGGACATCCTCCTCTTCCGGACCGGCAACATGAAGCGAGCCAGGGCGAACGGAGGCTGGGACGACTACTCCTACACCGACGAGCCCGGTATCGGGATCGAGTCACTGCCGTGGCTCCATGAGAGAGATATCGCGGCGGTCGCATGTGACACCTGGGCATTCGAGTGCCTGCCCGGCGGCTCCGACATCTGGCTGCCGGTGCACGCAGCGGCCATCGTCTACATGGGCCTGCTGATCGGGGAGAACTTCTTCCTTGACGGACTCGCCGCGGCATGCGAGAGAAAGCGGCGGTGGGAATTCCTGATCGCGGCCCCGCCCCTGCCTTTCACCAAGGCGGTCGGAAGCCCGGTCAATCCGCTCGCGGTGTTCTAAGGAACATCGGTGGGATCCAGCTGCGGGTCTGCCGGATCCCCGTCGATGAGCGGAGCTCACGCCCGGAACACGGCCTTACAGATCTCTCGTTCCCTGCTGCAGGAATCTTTGCCGTTACCGCACCTCGATGGAACCGGAGCCCAAGTCGCCAGGCTCGAATGGAGGCTGCCGTCGTATACGTGCACTGACACCGATGTTCTGGCCCGCGCGGACACCCTGGTCATCCCGGTCTGCGCCAGCATCCACGAACAACCGCCTCAGCAGCTGATCGACATCGTGCGCGCCGCCTACCAGCGCGGCACCCGCATCCTGTCGATCTGCTCCGGCGCGTTCGTGCTCGCCGCGCCCGGCGTGCTCGACGGCAGGCGTGCCACAACGCACTGAATGCACGCCGACGAGCTGGCACGCCGCTATCCCGCCGTGCGGGTGGATCCGTCCGTGCTCTACATCGACGACGACAACGTCATCACCTCCGCAGGAACCGCCGCGGGCATCGACGCCTGCCTGCACGCGGACCGCGCCGACCACGGCGCCGCGATCGCCGCCGAATTCGCCCGCCGCCTCATCACCCCACCGCACCGCGACGGCGGGCAGGCCCAGTACCACCGGCTCCCGATATCTTGTGCGTTGGGAGCCTCAACGCATAGGAGAAGAGCAGCCTCGGGGTCGGGTCGGCCCTGGAGATAAGGGTGCCGACCTGGACGACGTGCACGTCGCCGGCGCCGTTGATGACCAGCATCGGCGCGTTGCTGGTGTGGCGGAACAGGGTCATCTACCCGCTGGTGCTCACCGCAGTCATGGTGGCCTTCGCTTCCGTGGCGCTGGCGCCCTCAAGTTCGTGCTGGTGGCCACAGTGGGAGTGGCCGTCTGCTACATGGCCGGTTACGCGCTCACCCAGGTGCTGGGCATCTCGAAAGTGCTCTGACCCAGCACACACATGGGACCGTCCTCGGATCCGAAGCCTCCATGAGTCGCTGGCGAGCTCACCGGTCGACGGTCCGTCGAGGTGCAGCTGGAGCCAGGACGCCCGGAACCGGCGGATCTGCGTGCGAGGCACGCGCCACCGAAAGACTCTCAGCCGCGCCCGATTCGATCTGTTCGCGGCCGGGAGATCAGGGATCGCGAGCACTCTCACTGTGCGTAGCGGCATAGTCCCCCGCGGGCAGCAAGCACCCGATGGTAGTTCCGGGGCCGGTCCAGTTACCGCACATGCCGATGAGCGGTCGCGCGTGATGGCCGCTTGGGAACTACCCGGCGACTCGCTGAACCAGGAGCACAGGAAAGTAGCCGACCGTCAGACTTGGTGATCGCCCGGCTGTTCAACGCTTGGGCTGCCCCGGCCCGGTAAAGGTGATGCCCTGGGGCATCTGCTCTGATGATTCGGCGTGAGCCTGTTGCCAACCCGCGGTTCGCCGCGGCCAGCGGGAATAGCCGCCCTTGGTGGTCAGCCGCCGGCACCGAACGAGCTGTCAGCCAGGCAGTAGGTCATGCCTGCAGGGTCGTCCTGAAAGGTGGTCAGCCCGGGGTCACACTGGCCGTTCGAGCCGTGCTGGACCGATACGACCTTTTGCACAACGAACGCCGTGCCCGGGTTCGAGTTGCAGGCGACCTTTTTGATATCCCACCCGGTAAGCGCGTTTGGATTCGTCACCACACAGTCGCCCACCGCGATGGAACTGCCGCTGGCGATCGCGTGGCCGATGATCGCTGCTACGATGATCAGCATCACGATCACGCCCGCTATGATGACCTTTGGCGGCGGAATAGTGGGACCGGGGCGTGCGGAAACCGGCTGTCGTTGGTGCTCAGGTGCCAGCCCCACGTGAGGCTGCTCATGGTCCTGCTGTTCACCGTTCATGTTTGATAGTTCCTCGTTTCACCAGATGATGAAGAACAGCAAGCGCCGTGCGCGCCAGGTCCAGATCCGATAGTCGTAACGGCCCGTGAGTGCCGCGAGCATGAACGCGAACAGGCCGCTGAGGATCTGGCCACCGAACAGGCCAGTGAACCCGGCGATGGTAAGCACGGCGGTCCACCCGGCCCACAG
>DPMS01000225.1 GCA_003541285.1 Actinomycetota bacterium | reverse complement strand
CGCGGACGGCCGCGCGGGCCGGGTGCTTTCAGCCCTGATTGACGTGCAAGGTCCCGCCCCGCGGCAACTGTTCCCCGGCCGGCCACGTAAAGTTGTCTGCCGTGGAAGCCGGCCAGGGGAACGCAGGCCAGCGGACGCCGGACAGGCTGGCTGTGCACACCGTCCCGGTCACCGACCCGGGCGATCTTGTCAGCCGGCTCCCTCAGCCGGCGGCGCTGGCCTGGATCCGCCAGGGTGAGGGACTGGCCGGGTGGGGAGAAGCGGCCCGGGTCACGCTCCCGGCGGGTGAGGACCGCTTCACCGCCGGCGAGAAATGGCTCAGGGAACTTTTCGACGGGGCCACGATCGACGATCAGGTCAAGCTGCCCGGCTCCGGGGCTGTCGCCTTCGGCAGCTTCACCTTCGACTCCGCCTGCGACGGCTCGGTGCTGGTAGTGCCCAGGGCGGTGCTCGGCCGCCGCGCCGGGCAGGCCTGGCTCACCACCATCGGCGGCCCTGCCCCTCCGGCCGGGCCGGCCCGCCCGTGGACCGTGCCGGCGGAGGTGCGCTGGCATGACGGCAGCCTGCCCGCACCCGACTGGGAGCAGGCTGTCTCCACGGCGGTGAGCCGGATCCGGGCCGGCGATCTCGGCAAGGTGGTTCTCGCCCGCGACCTGTTCGCGACCGCTTCCGACGACATCGACGTGCGGGTGCTGCTGCACCGGCTGGCCGGCCGGTACCCCGGCTGCTACACCTTCGCCGTCGCTGGCCTGGTCGGAGCGACCCCCGAACTGCTCATCCGGCGCCAGGACGCCGACATCAGCTCGCTGGTGCTCGCGGGCACCACCCCGCGGGGCCGGGACGCCGCCGAGGACGCCTCGCTGGGAGCAGGCCTGCTGTCATCGGAGAAGGACACCGAGGAGCACCAGTACGCGGTCGCCGACGTGCGGGCCGCCCTTGCCCCGCTCTGCGACCGGCTGGTGGTGGACGCCAGGCCGTCGCTGCTGCGCCTGGCGAATGTGCAGCATCTGGCCACCGGCATCACCGGCAGGCTGGCCGGCCCGGCACCCGGCGGCGACCATTCGGTGCTGTCGCTGGTAGCCGCTCTGCACCCGACCGCGGCCGTCTGCGGGACCCCGGCCGAGGTGGCCATGGAGCTGATCCGGGATCTGGAGGGGATGGACCGGGGCCGCTACGCCGGGCCGGTCGGCTGGGTGGACGCCCAGGGCAACGGGGAATGGGGCATCGCGCTGCGCTGTGCCGAGGTGGACGGCGCGCGGGCACGGCTGTTCGCCGGCGGTGGCATCGTCGCCGGCTCCGACCCGGCGGCCGAACTGGCCGAGGCACAGGCCAAGTTCCGCCCGATGCAGTTCGCGCTGGAGGCCTGACCAGCGGCCTGGCCGGTCTCAGCCGGTCAGCCCGGCCGCCCGTGAGCCGCGATGGCGGACGTGCACGCCGCCCGGATGCGCTCGCGCAGCGCCGCGCCGCCCACCCGCCCGGTCCGCACTTCGACGACCCGTATCCCCTGGCCCCGCAGCGCGGCGGGCAGGTCGCCGGGACCGGCCAGCACCGTGGCGGGCACCCCGGCCGCGGCCGCGAGGCTGCCCAGCGCCGCACCGTGCGGGGTGCCGAACACCCGCTCGAACGGCTCGCGGTAGGCGGCCTGCTCAAGGGTGGAGAAGATCCCGCCGCCATCGTTGTTGACCACCACGATGGCAAGATCGGGGCGCGGCTCGGCCGCAGCCAGGAACAGCCCCGGCGCGTCGTGCAGGAAGGCCAGGTCGCCCAGCAGCGCGGCAGCCGGGCCGCCCCCGGCCCGCTGATGGGCGAGCGCGGCCCCGATGGCCGAGGACACCAGCCCGTCGATGCCACTGGCCCCGCGGCTGGCCAGCACCCGGATACCCGCGCGCGGTGCCATCTGCCGGTCGAGGTCCCGGATCGGCAGGCTCGACGCGGCCCACAGCAGCGCCCCATCCGGCAGCGCCGCCGCCAGGTCACGGGCGAGCCGCGGCTCGCTGATGGCGTCATCAGCGTCGAGAACGGCGGCCGCGGCCGCGCGGGCCGCCCCGTCGGCCGCCCGCCAGGACGCGAGCCAGCCCGGATCGGGTCTTCGCCCCATGCCGACCAGACAGACCGCGGCCGCCACGTCGGTGGCGGTCCGGGCCGGGTCGGCCCAGCGTCCTGGTCCCTGGTCGATCACCACATGCCGGGGGGCGCTTCCCGCCGGTGACGGCGACTTCAGGTAGGCAAGCTGGCCACGGGACAGGCCGGGACGGCCGGCCGACACGATCACATCCGGCCGGTGCGCCGCGGCAAACTCAGGCGAGTCGAGCAGGTACTGGTAGGCCGCCAGCGCGTTCGGCCCGGACCTGGCACCGGATGACGGCTCGGCCAGCAACGGCCAGCCCGCCTCTTCCGCCAGCACGGCCAGCGCCGCCGGGTCGCCGCACCCGTCCCCGCAGACGACCACCCCCCGCTCGGTCCACGGCAGTTCCAGCGCCATTCCGGTCTGGCGGGGGGCCGCTCCGGCGATGGCGGCGTAACCCGTCCATGGCGCCGTGCCCGGCCGGCCGGCCAGCGGCTCGGGCCACTCCTGCCCGGGCACGGCCGGGTCCGGCGTGCCGGGCACCAGCGGCTCACGCAGCGCCGCGTTGAGATGGACCGGGCCGGGGCTGCCCCCCGCCTGCCCGGAGGCGGCCGCCCAGGCCCGGCAGGCCAGGGACCGCCAGTAGGCGTTCATCCCCGGGCGCGCCTCCGGCACGCCGATCTCGCAGAACCAGCGCACCGCTCCCCCGTACAGCTTGAGCTGGTCGATCGTCTGGTTCGCGCCGGTCCCGCGCAGTTCGGGCGGCCGGTCGGCAGTCAGTACCAGCAGCGGCACGCCGGCCTCGTCCGCCTCGATCACCGCCGCGTGCAGGTGCGCCGCTGCGGTGCCCGACGTGCAGACGACAGCCACCGGGCGCTGGCTCGCCTTGGCCAGGCCGAGCGCGAGGAACCCCGCGGACCGCTCGTCGATCCGCACATGCAGCCGCAGCGCCGGCCCGCCGGCGGCGCGCTGCCACAGCGCCATCGCCAGCGGCGCGCTGCGCGACCCGGGCGCGATCACCGCTTCGGCCAGCCCGCACCTGACCAGTTCATCCACGACCGTGCTGGCAAACGCGGTGGCGGGGTTCACGCCGGGTCCAGGTACTGGGCAGCCGCCATCACCCGGGCGCGCCACGGGGCGGGATCGATCTCGTATGACGCCAGCCGCTGCGCATCGATGGCGGGCCGGCGGACCGGCAGGACGCCGCCGGACTCCACCAGCGGCCCGGCGGTCACGTCCCCGGTCAGCAGGCTCATCGTGGCCAGCCCGCAGGCGTAGGGCAGGCTGGGCAGCGCCGCGGCGAGCGCCACCCCGGCGGCCAGCCCCACCGAGGTCTCGACCGCGCTGGAGACCACCACCGGCAGCCCGCAGGCCGCCGCGACGGCCAGTGCCGCCCGCACCCCGCCCAGTGGCTGAGCCTTGAGCACGACGATGTCGGCCGCTCCGGCTGCCCGTACCGCCAGCGGATCCTCAGCCCGCCGGATCGACTCGTCCGCCGCCACCGGCACGTCCACCCGCCGCCGCAGTTGCGCCAGTTCCTCCAGGGTCGCGCACGGCTGCTCGGCGTATTCCAGGCCGAACCTGCTCAGCTCACGCAGGGCGCGCTCGGCCTGATCCACGTCCCAGGCACCGTTGGCGTCCACCCGGATCCGCCCGCCAGGCCCGATGGCGTCACGCACCGCCTCCACCCTGGCCGCGTCCGCACCGGCCGGCTGGCCACGCTCGGCGACCTTCACCTTGGCGGTGCCGCAGCCGGACGCTGCCACCAGCGCGTGCGCCTGCTCGGGCCCGACCGCCGGCACCGTCACATTCACCGGGATCTGGCTGCGCGCCGGCGCCGGCCAGCCCACCGTGGCTGCCTCCAGCGCGCAGCCGAGCCAGCGGGCGCACTCGCGCGGGCCGTACTCGGCGAACGGCGAGAACTCGCCCCAGCCGGCCGGTCCTTCGATCAGCGCGCCCTCCCGCACCGTGATGCCACGGAAGCGGGTCTTCATCGGGATCGCGAACGCCCGGAGCCCGGGCAGCAGCTCCGCGATCAGGCTCCCGGGCGGCCCCCCGGTCACGGGCGGCGGGGGAACCTGGCGAAGTCGGGGTGGCGCTTCTCCTTGAAGGCGTCCCGCCCCTCCTGGGCCTCCTCGCTCATGTAGAACAGCAGCGTCGCGTCCCCGGCGAACTGCTGCATCCCGGCCGCACCGTCGGTGACCGCGTTCAGCGCACCCTTGAGCATGCGCAGCGCGAGCGGCGAGCGCTCCAGCAGCTCACGCGCCCAGGCGACGGTTTCCTCCTCCAGCTTGTCCAGCGGCACCACGGTGTTGACCAGGCCCATCTCCAGCGCCTGCTGCGCGGTGTACTGCCGGCACAGGTACCAGATCTCCCTGGCCTTCTTCAGCCCCACCGTCCCGGCGAGCAGCCAGGAGCCGTACCCGCCGTCGAACGACCCGACCTTGGGGCCGGTCTGGCCGAAGATCGCGTTGTCGGCGGCGATGGTCAGGTCACAGCACACGTGCAGCACCTGGCCGCCGCCCACCGCGTAGCCAGCCACCATGGCGATTACCGGCTTGGGGGTCCGCCGGATCTGCACCTGCAGGTCGAGCACGTTGAGCCGGCCGACGCCGTGGGGGTCGATGTACCCGTCATCGCCGCGGATCTTCTGGTCCCCGCCGGAGCAGAACGCCTGCCTGCCCGCCCCGGTCAGGATGATCACCCCGATGCCCGGATCATCGCGTGCGATGCCGAACGCGTCCGAGAGCTCGAAGAGCGTGGTCGGCCGGAACGCGTTGCGCACCTCGGGCCGGTTGATGGTTATCTTCGCGATCCCCTCAGCCGTCTCGTACACGATGTCGGTGTACTCCCCGGACCGCTGCCACTCGATCACGTCAGACCCTCCCAGTCCATGCCTGTTGCGCCCGTTAACCTTACGACGGTGAGCGACCGGCCCCTGCACGCACTCCTGCTCCCCCCCGCCACCGCGGCCGGGCGGCTGCTGGACGCGCTGGCCGCGGCGCTGGACGGCAGCGGCCCGGCGATCCTGCCGCTGGACCCCAGGCTCCCGGCCGCTCACCTCGGCGCACTACTCGAAGCTTTCACGCCCGCCGCCGTGGAAACCCCAGCAGGGACCGAACGGTGGCATAGCGCTGGCCATGGCCCACCGCCCGGGCCGGCCGGCGGTGACGGGAAGGTGCCAGCCGACGTGGCGGTCGTGATCGCCACCTCCGGCTCGACCGGGGAACCCAAGGGCGTTCAGCTGCCCGCCAGTGCCCTGCTGCACTCGGCCCGGGCCAGCCTGGCGGCGATCGGCGCCGGCGCCGGGGAGCGCTGGCTGTGCCCGCTGCCGGTCAGCCACATCGCCGGCCTGGGCGTGCTGGTCCGCTCCCTGGTCGCCGGGACCACGCCCGTGGTGACCGAGCGGCTGGACCCGGCGGGGACCGACCTGGCGGCCCTCGGCTGCGCCCATGTCTCGCTGGTGCCGACCCAGTTGCGCCGGCTGCTGGCCGCCGGGGCCGATGTGGCGGCGCTGCGCACCATCCTGCTGGGCGGGGCGGCCATCCCGGCCTGGCTGCTGGCGTCGGCGCGGGCGGCGGGTGCCCGGGTGGTCACGACCTACGGCATGTCGGAGACCTGCGGCGGCTGCGTCTATGACGGCGTCCCGCTGGCCGGCGTGTCGGTGCGCACCGGCACCGGCGGCCGCATCGAGATCGCCGGCCCGACGCTGTTCAGCGGCTACCGGGGCCGGCCCGGCCTCACCGGGCGGGCCATGGCCGGGGGCTGGTTCGTCACCTCCGATCTCGGCTCGCTGGATGACGCTGGCCGGCTGACCGTGCACGGCCGCGCGGATGAGATGATCAACACTGGGGGGGAGAAGGTGGCCCCCGCCGAAGTCGCGGCGGCGCTGGAAACCTGCCCGGCGGTCCGGGAAGCCGTGGTCATCGGCGAGCCGGACGAGGAGTGGGGGGAACGGGTGACCGCCATCGTGGTGCCGGCTGACCCCGCCGCCCCGCCGGACCTNNGGGAACAATCACGCACGTTCAGCGTTAGTTAATAGTGCCCGCGCCTCACAGTATCAAGCGATCCAGGAGATCGCCGCCGACGCGATGCCCGCCAGGCGCGGCAATCGCCGCAAGCGATGCGCGCCCGTTGGCGCGCGCCCAGGGAGGGAGGTGCCTCGTGCCGAGGACCGCGACCGCAAAGCCAGCGCGACGTACCACTGCCCCAGCTCCGGCCGGCCTGGACGAGCTGATCCTGCTCGGCCGCAAGCGGGGGCATCTGTCCCTACCTGAGCTTCGGGTGGCTTTCACCACGGCCGGCCTGTCCCCGGCGCAGGGCAGGCAGATCCTGCAGGAGCTGGCCGAGGACGGGATTCACCTGGGGAACGAGCCAGCACAGACCCCCGCCGGAACCGGGGCACGAACGGGCAAGGAAGATATGCAGACTGCGCAGACCGCCGAGTCCACCCCCGATGAGGTCACCGAGGTCACCGGACTCGACAGCCTGGATGCTGCCGAGGCGGAGGCTGTCGCCCTGAGCGAGGCCCTCCCGGTAGTTGGCGTGGAAGTTGACCTGGACGATCAGACCTCGACCATGGGGGACTCCGTCCACACGTACCTCAAGTCCATCGGCCGCACCAGCCTGCTCACGGCCGAGCAGGAGGTGAACCTCGCCAAGCGGATCGAGGCCGGGCTGTTCGCCGAGCACAAGCTCGGCACAGAACCGGACCTGCCCGCCGATTACCGCCGGGACCTGGGACTGGTCGCCGAAGACGGCCGCC
>DPMS01000215.1 GCA_003541285.1 Actinomycetota bacterium | reverse complement strand
TACGACCCTCACAGATAAGGGTCACGACGTACAGAATGACCAGACTCAGCACCGCCCGGCTGCAATGGCCGGGATTATGACTACGTAGAGATGTCCGGGTAGGGCATGGTGAAGTGGCTCAGCTTGCGCGCGTACTCGAGCTGGAAGCCCAGCGGCTCGTCGTAGTCGCGCTCGAACATGGCGATGAACAGGGTCAGGGTCAGGAAGTGATGCGCCCCGAGCTCGAACAATTTGGGGTAATCGTGAGTCGCCAGGGCTTCCCGTTCCACGTCATCGAACTTCAGCCAGGTGCTGCGCTCGATCTCCGGCAGGTTCAGGATCACGTTGGCGCGCTCGGCCTCCCACCATTCCACGGTGCCGCGCGGGTCATTCCGGTAGCGCTCGACCAGTTCCGGGTCGCGGTCGACGGTGAAAAGGAACTTGTTCAGCAGGTACTTGCTCACGGCTTGTCCACCCCATTCGGGTACCAGGTGAAGTAGGCCTCCATCGTGTGGAACAGATCGAGGGAATCGGTGTAGTCGGCCTTGGCGTTCTCGCCCGCCACGCCCATCATGAGCATGAAGTCCATGAAGCCGTGGGTGGCGTTGCCCGGCAGCCACAGGCTTTCCAGGCTCACTTCCGCCAGCGCCTTCTCCAGGTCACCCGA
Source organism: Actinomycetota bacterium (assembly GCA_003541285.1). Classification (GTDB taxonomy): domain Bacteria; phylum Actinomycetota; class Actinomycetes; order Streptosporangiales; family Streptosporangiaceae; genus UBA9676. The sequence goes on along the minus strand of DPMS01000215.1, from coordinate 5,676 downwards.
CGCGATCCATTCCACCGCCTTGCGGTCGAATTCGGGGTCGGGCCCGTGCGGGCCGAACTGGCGCGGGCCGCCGAGTTCCAGCGACAGGTGGCCGGTGCCGATAATGGCCACCCGCTTGTCGCTGGGCCAGGATTCGACCAGCTGCCGGATGGTCTTGCCCAGTTCCACGAACCGCTTCGGCTGCGGCAGCGGCGGCGCGAAGATGTTGGTGTAGACGGGGACGATCGGCAGGTCCGCCTGCGGCCGCAGGGTAATCAGCGGGCAGGTGACACTGTGGTCGATCCGCAGTTCATTACTGAACGCAAGATCGAAGCCGGCGTCCATCCCCTGGCGCAGCAAATAGGCGGACAGATCCTCATCGCCTTGCAGGAACATCCTGGGCAGGCCGAATTCCCGTTCCTCGTTGTAGTAGTTCGCGTCGTAGAACGGGGCCTTGCCGATGAGGAACTGCGGCAGGTTGTCCAGCCACATCTGGTGGAAGTGGTCGGAGCCGACCATGACAAGGACATCGGGGTTGGCGCGGGTCAGGGTTTCCCGGAATGAGGTGATCTTGGCGACCCACTCGTCGGCGAACGGCGGCCGGTCGGCACCGGTGGAGGTGCTGGCCCGGTAGTAGAACGGATGATGGGTCGATGCGATGACCGCTGCGATGGTGGCCATGGCGGCTCCCTTGTGTGTCGTGCAGGACGGGTCGTGCGGGCCCGTATGTCAGGTGGGCTCGGGGGGCTGGTAGTCGGTGTTGTGCTCGACGTTGAGGTAGACATCCATGCCGATCGGGCGGCGCTTCTCCTCGGCCAGGTGGCCCAGCAGGCCGGCGGTTCTGGCCAGCAGGGCGAAGCCGCGCAGCAGGTCGGGTGGCAGGCCCAGGTCGGCGAGCGCGGCACCGCAGGTGCCGGCGCCGTTGAGCGGCAGGGTCCGGCCGAGCACCTGCGGGTGGACCCGCCCGATCGCCTCGAACAGGCGCAGGTGCGGGCCCCGCAGCCCCTCCTCGGCGGCGATCTTGATCAGGACCGCCGTGCGGGGATCGGTGACCTTGTGCACCGGGTGGCCGAGGCCGGGGACGAACTTACGTTCCGCGCGGGCCCTGGTCACAGCGGCCAGCGCGAGGGCATCCCAGCCAGCGTCGTCGGCAGGCAGCGCGTCACCGGATTCCTTGACCTGGGCCAGGGCATCGGACAGGAACCGCCCTGCGTCCTCGGTCACGCCGAGGAAGCGGGAACCGCCACCGAGCAGGCCGGCCGCCAGCGCCCCCTGCACCGAGTCGGGCGCGCTCAGGTAGGTGAGCCTGGCCGCGATCGCGGTCGGGGTGAAGCCATGGTCGGCGAGTGCCACCAGCACCGCCTCGAAGACCCGGACCTGGGACGGGGTCGGCCGGCGCTGGGTCACCAGCCACATCGCCAGTTCCCCGAACCCGACCTTGCCCATCAGATCGGCGGCGAGGTCCTGGCCCAGCAGGGTGATCGTCTCCGGGGTGGAGACACCCAGTGAGGTGGGGAACGGGGGGGTGGCGGCTGGCTTGGTCATGGGCGGCTTCCTGTCTCGTGCTGGCTGGCCGGGTTATGCGCGCCGGCTGGGCCCTGCGCGTCCACTGCAGGCTGCGCGTCCGCTGCGGCCCGCCCGGCGGCTGGGGCCTGCCCGTCGGCTGGAGCGGCGAGCCAGGCGCGGATCTGCTCGCCGTGCTCGTCCAGGGCGGGCGGGGGCAGCGGGTAGCTGGGCGGGGTCACCGAGTAGATGATCGGGTGGCGGATCGAGGGCACGGCCGCGTCCCCCTCACCCGCGGAGACGACCGGCTCCAGCCCGATCTCGCGCGCGAAGGCGATCCCGCCATCCACCGTGTTGATGGGCCCGCACGGCACGCCGACGCCGATCAGCGCGTCGAACCAGTCCGACGCCGGGCGGGCTGCCAGCCGCTCGGCCAGCAGTGGCCGCAACTCCTCCCGGTTTGCCGTGCGCCCCGCGTTGCTGTCGAACCGGGGATCGTCGGCCAGGCCCGGCGCCCCGAGCACCTCGCAGAGCTTGCGGAACTGGGCGTCGTTGCCTGCGGTCACGATCAGGTCCCCGTCGGCGGTCGGCAGCGGCTCGTAGGGGAACAGGCTGGGGTGGGAGTTGCCCATCCGGAATGGGACCACTCCCCCGGCGGCGTAGGCACTGGCCTGGTTCACCATGCCGGACAGCGCCGAGGCCAGGAGGCTGGCCTCCACGTGCTGGCCCTCACCGGTGGCGGCGCGGTGATGGAGGGCGGCCAGGATGGCGATGGTGGTGTGCAGGCCGGCGATCACGTCGAACACCGAGATGCCCGCCCGGTACGGCGGGCCGTCGGGGTCCCCGGTCAGGCTCATCAGGCCGGACATGGCCTGCACCATGAGGTCGTAGCCGGGCAGGTCCTTCCCGCCGCCAGAGCCGAACCCGCTGATCGAGGCGTAGATGATGCCCGGGTTGCGGGTGCTGACCGACTGGTAGTCGAGGCCGAACCGGGCGAGCCCGCCGGGCTTGAAGTTCTGCACGAAGATGTCGGCCCGGTGGGCGAGTTCCTGCGCCGCTGCCAGGTCGGCCGGATCGCGCAGGTCGAGCGCCACCGAGCGCTTGTTCCGGTTGATGGCCAGGAAGTACGTGGACCGCCCGTCCTTGGTGGTCGGTGGCACCCAGCGGCGGGTGTCGTCACCGGCCGGGCTCTCCACCTTGATCACATCCGCACCGAGATCTGCCAGCAGCATCGTGCAGTAGGGACCGGCCAGCACCCGCGAGAAATCGGCGACAACCAGGCCTGCCAGCGGGCCGGGACGCTGCCCGCCCGGGGATGGCGGCTGCGCCGGACTGCCATGCGCGGCACCGGCCTGCGCCGGACTGCCATGCGCGGGAGCGGGACCGGGCCGGGGAGGCCGGGCAGCGGGTGCCGGGGTATCGGGACTCGGCGGGTGGGAACCCGGTGTGCGGGGCTGGCTCATAGCGTGGAAAACGTCCTTCTGTCCGCAGGCCGGACAGTTGTCCGGCGTGGTGCAGTCTGAGTGCTCACCTGGGCCACTGTCAAGCTCCTGCCCACTGGCATCAAGGGCTCGCGACCTGGGCAGCCGGAACCTGCGTCACCGTCAGTGGGGTGACCGTGACCTGCGGTGCCGCCTGGCAGGCCGCCCAGTCGGCGCTGATCGCCCCGGCGGTCTGCAGCAGCAGCGGCAGGTACTCGCCGGTGAGCACCTCCACCGGGGTCTCCGCGGCATGCGTGTTCACGTTCAGGGAGGCGATCACCCGGCCGTCCCCGTCCCGCAGCGGCGCGGCCACCGAGCGGATCCCCGCCGCAAGCTCCTCGTCGGTGAGCGCCCAGCCACGCGCCCGCACCTCCCGCAGCGTGGCCGCGCGCTGCTCGCTGTCAGGGACCGTGCGGGGCGGGATCCCGGACCGGCTCGGCTCGGCGAGCACGCGTTCTGCCTCTTCCGGCGACAGTGCTGCCAGCAGCACCTTGCCGAGCGAGGTCTGCATGGCCGGGAACCTGGTGCCGATGGTCACCGCCAGTGCGACGATCTTCGGCACCGCGACCCTGGCCACATAGACGATGTCGGATCCGTCCAGCTGCGCGATCGATGACGACTCGTGGGTGCGTGCCACCAGCCGCTCCATGTGCGGCCTGGCCACCTCCCACAGGTTGTGCGACAGCACGTAGGACATCCCCAGGTCAAGGACGCGTGGGGTGAGCTCGAATCCGCCTTCCACACTGCGCACATACCCCATCTGCTCCAGTGTGAGCAGGATCCGCCGGGCGGTGGGCCGGGCCAGCCCGGTCGCGCCCGCCACCGCGGCCAGCGACATGGCCGGCTGACGCGGCTGGAACGCCCGGATCACATCGAGGCCACGGGCAAGCGCCTCGATGAAGTCCGGGCTGGTGTCGCGGCGTGCCATTGGCGCCTCTCCGCTCCTGGATCGTGTGTTCAGGCTCTGGCCGGTCCGGGCTGAGTCCGGTGGGGTCGTTCGCCGTGCGTCCGGCTCTGGTCCGAGGACTGTAGCGCGGGCGCGCCACTAGTGTCCGCATGGCGGTCGTGGCCAGTATGCCCTACTCGTCAAGAGGTAGAAATTGCCCCTTGACAGGCGCGTCCTGGCCGGCCAATCTTCCGGTCAGGTTTCACATGACCGTTCTACGGACATCTGTCCGCAACATCGTGGATACGCATTCGCCGCACAGTGGTTACGGAACACGTAGTTTTGCCGCACAGAGCTAGCGCCGCCCAGAGCTAGCACAGGGTCATAAGCACAGTGGAGGTACCTCATGACAGGAGCACGTGGCGGCACAGAGCCAGGAACGAGCCTGGCCGCCGCTGACCTGACGCCCGGCCGGCCGATCGTGTTCCGCAACGCGACCGTGCTGACGATGGACGACGCCCATCACGTCCTGCACGGCGCCGACGTGCTCATCGCCGGCGACAAGATCACCGCGGTCGGCCCCAGCCTGCAGGTGCCCGGGGGGACGGCCGAGATCGACGCCACCGGCGGCATCCTCATGCCGGGCATGATCGACACCCACCGGCACATGTGGCAGACGGCCATGCGCGGGTACGGCGCCGACTGGACGCTCACCCAGTACTTCGTCTGGAACTACCTGCAGTGGGGCAAGTCCTTCCGGCCGCAGGACATCCACGCGGGCAACCTGCTGAGCGCGATCGAAGCGATCGACGCCGGGGTGACCACCACCGTTGACTGGTCGCACAACCTGCACACGATCGACCACGCCGAGGCCGCGGCCGATGCACTGGAGGCGGTCCCCGGCCGGTTCGTGCTCGCCTACGGCAACATCCAGGCCGCCCCGTGGGAGTGGTCGGCCACACCTGAGTTCCGCGACTTCGTCAGCCGGCGGTTCAGTGGCGGCGGCAGCGACATGCTCGGCTTCCAGATGGCCTTCGACGTCCCGCCGGCCCGCCCGGATTTCCCGGAGAAGGCGGCGTTCGAGGTGGCCCGGGACCTCGGAGTGCCTGTGACCACCCACGCGGGGGTCTGGAGGGTGACCACCGATGACGGGATCCGGCTCATGCACGAGCACGGGTTCATGAACGAGCGCACCATCTACGTGCACGCGGCCAGCCTGTCGGCCGACTCCTACCACCGGATCGCGGCGACCGGCGGGTCGGCGTCGCTGTCCACCGAGAGCGAGTGCAGCGCCGGGCAGGGGTACCCACCCACCTGGAAGCTGCGCGAGTACGGCATCGGCGTCTCGCTGTCCATGGACACCAGCGTGTGGTGGAGCGCCGACCTGTTCTCCGCGATGCGGGCCACGCTGAGCGCGGACCGCGCCCGCGAGCATCTGGAGGCCCACAACGGGGATGAGACGGTGACGCACCACAAGCTGCGGGCTGAGCAGGTTGTCGACTGGGCCACCCGGGGCGGCGCCAGGGCGCTCGGCCTGGACTCGCTGACCGGCAGCCTGGAAACCGGCAAGAAGGCCGACGTGGTCCTGATCAAGAACGATGACTCGCCGGTGATGTTCCCGGTCCTCAGCCCCTACGGGCACGTGGTCTTCCAGGCCCAGCGCGGCGACGTGCACACGGTGGTGGTCAACGGCAAGGTTGTCAAGTACGACCGCAAGCTGACCGAGGTGGACCTCGCCAAGGCCCGCCAGGAGATCGAGCAGACAGTCGACTACCTCAAGGGTGAGCTTGGCCCGCAGGCCTGGGACGAGGGCATGCACCCGGAGAT
>DPMS01000387.1 GCA_003541285.1 Actinomycetota bacterium | reverse complement strand
TTCGTGGAGGCCCAGCCCAAGCAGGACGGCCGCAACATGATCATGGTGATCGGCCCGCACCGGCGTAAGAGCGACACCAAGGCCGCGCCCCGCGAGGGCGCGCCACCGGCCGAACGGCCGACGCGGGTGCGCCGGGCTCCGGCGCCGCCCGGCGGGCAGGTGCACGAGGCCACCGAGCCGGCGGCGGAGCCAGCGGTGCCGGAGGCCCCGGAGGCGGCAGCCGAGAGCTGATCTGGCAGGGCACCACCGGCGGCGTCCGCACTGCGGTGGGCCCGGCCGAAGCGGGTGAGTGCAGGAAGACAGCGCCCGTGGGCACCGGAGAACCCGGTGCCGGCGGAGTGCAGGAGAACGTCGCGCCGCAAGCGCGCAGGAGACGGAGACGACGGCGACCATGCCGAAGATGAAGACGCACAGCGGGGCCAGCAAGCGCTTCCGGCTTACCGGTTCCGGAAAGGTGATGCGCCGCCGCGCGAACCGCAACCACCTACTCGAGCACAAGCCCACCAGACGTACACGCCGCTTGTCCGGCGACCTGACGCTCGCCCCCAGTGATGTCAGGAAGATCAAGAAGCTGCTGGCGAAGTAGCCCAGCCCGCCTCAAGGGAGTCAGAACAATGGCACGCGTGAAGCGGGCGGTTAACGCCCACAAGAAGCGCAGGGTGGTCCTTGAGCGGGCGAGCGGCTATCGCGGCCAGCGGTCGCGCCTGTACCGCAAGGCCAAGGAGCAGGTTCTCCACTCGATGACATATGCCTACGCGGGCCGCAAGGACCGCAAAGGCGCTTTCCGGCGGCTGTGGATCCAGCGCATCAACGCCGCCGCCCGGGCGGACGGCATCACCTACAACCGGTTCGTCCAGGGCCTGAAGGCGGCAGGGGTGGAGGTCGACCGGCGCATGCTCGCCGAACTCGCGGTGTCCGACCCGCCTGCCTTCTCCGCCCTGGTCGAGGTTGCGAAGAGCGCGCTCCCCGCGGACGCCGCATCCCCCAGCAGCGCTGCGGCCTGAACTGGCCGCGGCCCAGGTGCGATGAACGGGCGGCGAGCGCCGCGCACGGCGTGGGCCGCCCGGGTATGACCGAGCCGCTCGGTCCGGAACTCACCAGCATCCGCTCGCCGCGGGTGAAGGCCGCTCGCCAGCTCTCGAAGCGGGCGTTGCGGCTGCGTGCGAGGTCATTCCTTGCCGAGGGCCCGCAGGCGGTCGCGGAGGCACTTGCCTGCGACGGCGTGGTCAGCCAGGTGTATGTCACCGCTGCGGCTCATGGCCGTTTCGGCAGGCTCATCGATCAGGCCACCCAGCAGGGCGCCGCCGTGCAGGCGGTGAGCGGGGACGTGATGGCGGAACTGGCACAGACCATCACGCCGCAGGGGGTGCTGGCGGTCTGCCGGTTCGTGGACGTGCCGCTGGCCCGCGTGGCAGTGGCCGCGTCCCGGCTGGTGGTGATCCTCGCCAATGTCCGCGACCCGGGCAACGCGGGCACCGTGCTGCGCACGGCGGACGCGGCGGGCGCGGATGGCGTGATCTTCTCGGACGCCTCGGTCGACCCCTACAACAGCAAGTGCGTCCGGGCCACGGCCGGCAGCATCTTCCATCTGCCGGTCGTGGTGGGCACCCCGGTGGCGGCCACGGTGGCTGCGCTGCGGGAAGCGGGGATGCGGGTGCTGGCAGCGGACGGCCGGGCGGGCCAGTCACTGGACGAGGCAGGGCCGCGCGGGCTGCTCAGCGGGCCTACCGCGTGGCTGTTCGGGAACGAGGCCTGGGGGCTGCCCGCCGATGTGCTGGCACTGGCCGACGAGGCCGTCGCGGTGCCCATCTACGGGCAGGCGGAAAGCCTCAACCTGGCCGCCGCCGCCGCAGTGTGCCTGTACGCCTCGGCCCGTGCGCAGCGCGGACAGTGAGCACCCAGGGGCTGCCCTTTCCTGCCCGCAAGGCGCTAGAGTCTGATCACGTTGCGTCATTGAGGCGGGCAGGCGACTGGGTGCCAGGACGGAGGCGGGGCAGGCGTGGAGGGGCTTAGCCTGGGCAAGGCGGTGGCAGACCTCATGGGTGTGCCCGCTCCTGTCCCGGGTCCCACCGGGGCGCGCGTCTGTGCCGACGAACTGCCCGACGGCCTGGTAGTCGCCGACCACGCGGGACAGGTGGTGGCGTTCAACCGCGCCGCGGTCCGGCTGACCGGCATCGCGGCCGCAACCGCGGTCGGGGCAGACGTACGGCGGGTGCTGTCGCTGCGTGACGCCGACGGCCGCAACTGGTGGGCCGCAGCCAATCCCTACCAGGGCCTGCCCACCCGGACCCGCCATCCGGAGATGCCGCTCTACCTGCCGGACGGGACCGAACTGCTGGTCACTGTGGGTTATGTGCGTGGCCCCCGGTGCGACGCGGCCGGACTGGGGCACCCAGGTGGGCCCGGCGGCCCGGGCCCGGTCCAGCGGATCATGATCAGCCTGCGGGGTGCGCAGCAGCGGGCGCGGCTGGAGCGCAGCCGCGCTGACCTGGTCTCCACTGTGGCCCACGAACTGCGGTCCCCGCTGACCAGCGTGAAGGGCTTCACGGCCACACTGCTGGCCAAGTGGACCCGGTTCACCGATGACCAGAAGCGGGTCATGCTGGAAACGGTCAACGCCGACGCCGACCGGGTCACCCGGCTCATCACCGAACTGCTGGACGTCTCCCGCATCGAATCGGGCCGGATGGAGATCCACCGCCAGCTCGTGAACATCCCCGAGCGGGTGGAGAAGATAGTCGCCGGCCGGGTCGCGGCCGGCGACCCAGCGGACCGGTTCAAGATAGAGGTCGCCGGGCATCTGCCCGAGACCTGGCTGGACGCCGACAAGGTGGATCAGATCCTGGGAAATCTGGTGGAGAACGCGATCCGGCACGGTGCTGGTACCGTGACGGTTGTGGTGGAGCCAGCCGTAACTGCGGGCGCCCGCGCCAGCAATCACGCGGGCGCGGTTTCTGGCGCGCCGGGCAGCCTGGGTGTGGCTGGCAGGCCGGCGATCGCGGTCTCCGTCCGCGACGAAGGGGACGGGGTCGCCCCTGAGCTCGTGCCGCGGATCTTCCGCCAGTTCTGGCGTGCTAAGCGCCGCGGTGGTGCAGGGCTCGGCCTTTACATCGTCAAGGGGCTGGTCGAGGCGCACGGGGGTGCGATCACCGTTCAGCGTGCGCCCGGTGGCGGGGCGGAGTTCCGATTTACCATGCCCGCCAGCGCGCCCGACTTCGGGTAGCGCGGCGGGCTCCGGCCCAGCGGATCACTGGGTGTTCACCGGCGCGGTGGTGCCGGTGCGGGCGGATGGTGCCGCAGGCGCCCCGCACAGACCGTTACCTTTCCCTGAAGCCGCAGGAAAGCAGGACCCGATGTCCGCACCGAACAAACAGTACGACCCGGTGGAGGTGGCCGTGCTGTCACCCGAGGAGGTGACCGGCATGCGCGATGCGGCACTGGCCGCCATCGCCGCCGCCGGGGATCTCGATGAGCTCAAGGCGGCCCGGCTGGCCCACGCCGGCGACCGCTCACCGCTCGCCCTGGCCAACGCCGAGATCGGCGCGCTGCCGCCGGAGGCACGGGCCGAGGCCGGCAAGCGGGTCGGGACCGCGCGCCGCGAGGTCACCCAGGCCCTCGCCACCCGGCAGGAAGTCCTGGCGGCGCAGCGCGACCAGTGGGCGCTGGTCGAGGAGGCGGTGGACGTCACCCTGCCCTGGGACCGGGCGCCGCGCGGCGCCCGGCACCCGGTGACCACCATCGCCGAGCGCCTGGCCGACGTGTTCGTCGGCATGGGCTACGAGATCGCCGAAGGACCCGAGGTCGAGGCCGAGTGGTACAACTTCGACGCGCTCAACTTCCCGCCCGACCACCCGGCCCGCGAGATGCAGGACACGTTCTTCGTGGCCGGGCCGGACGGTGCCGGCCAGTCCGGGGTGGTGATGCGCACCCACACCTCGCCGGTGCAGATCCGGGCGATGCTGACCCGGCCGCTGCCGCTGTATGTGGTGAGCCCGGGCAAGTGCTTCCGCAGCGACGCCCTGGACGCCACCCACAGCCCGATCTTCCACCAGATCGAGTGCCTGGCCGTGGATGAGGGGCTGACCATGGCCGACCTGCGCGGGGCGATCAACGCTTTCGTGGAAGCGATGTTCGGCGAGGGACTGCGGACCCGGCTGCGGCCTGACTTCTTCCCGTTCACCGAGCCGTCCGCGGACGTGTCGATGGAGTGCCACATCTGCCGCGGCGCGTCCACCCGCCCGGGCGGTGAGCCCTGCCGGGTGTGCCGGTCGCAGGGCTGGATCGAGATCGCCGGCTGCGGGATGGTCAACCCGAAGGTGCTGGTCGCCTGCGGGATCGACCCCGACCGCTACAGCGGTTTCGCGTTCGGGCTCGGTATCGAGCGGTCGTTGATGATCAGGCACGGGGTCACCGACATCCGGGACACCCTGGAGGGTGACGTGCGGTTCAGCAGGGCGTTCGGGATGGAGGTCTGATGCGCGTTCCCCTGTCCTGGCTGGCCGATTACGCCGCGCTGGGCCCGGTGCTGCCAGACGCCGGCGACGTGGCCCGGCGGCTGACCGCGGCCGGCCTGGAGGTCGAGACCCACGAGCCGGCCGGGCACGATATCAGCGGCGTGATCGTCGCGCAGGTGACCGGGATCGAGGAACTGACCGGGTTCCGCAAGCCGGTCCGGTACTGCCAGGTGGCCACCGGCAGCGGTGAGCCAGTCGGGGTGATCTGCGGCGCGGTCAACTTCGCGGCCGGGGACAAGGTCGCGTTCGCCCAGCCCGGCGCGGTCCTGCCCGGCGGGTTCCAGATCGCCGCCAAGAAGGCCTACGACCGGATGTCCAACGGGATGATCTGCTCGGCCGCGGAACTGGCCATCGGCGATGACCACTCCGGGATCCTCGTGCTGGCCGGGGACGCGCCGCTCGGGGAAGACTTCGTGGCGTACGCGGGACTGGCCGACCATGTCTTCGAGCTGTCGATCACCCCGGACCGCGGGTATGCGCTGTCCATCCGCGGGGTGGCCCGCGAACTCGCGACCTCCTACGGCGTGCCCTACACCGACCCGGCCGGCACCGGCCTGCCGGAGGATGCCGGCATGGTGTCAGCCGATGTCTACCCGGCCAGCATCGACGACCCCACCGCGTGCGACCGTTTCGTGCTGCGCGAAGTGCGCGGGTTCGACCCGGCCGCGCCCAGCCCGCTGTGGATGCGGGTACGGCTGGCCCGGTCGGGGATGCGCAGCGTGTCGCTGGCGGTGGACATCACCAACTACCTGATGCTGGAACTGGGCCAGCCGCTGCACGCGTTCGACGCGGCGGAGCTGTCCGGGCCGATCGTGGTCCGCCGGGCCCGGCCGGGCGAGCGGCTGGAAACCCTCGATCACGTGGTTCGCGACCTCGACCCCGAGGACATCCTCATCACCGACCGCTCAGGGCCGATCTCGATGGCAGGCACGATGGGCGGCCTGGCCACCGAGATCTCGGGCACCTCGCGCGACCTGGTGATCGAGGCGGCCCACTTCTCGGCGCGCGGGACCGCCCGGATGAGCCGCCGGCACCGGCTGTTCAG
>DPMS01000384.1 GCA_003541285.1 Actinomycetota bacterium | reverse complement strand
CCATCGACCTGGCCGTGCTCGCCGCCGCCCCGGCCGGGCCGGAGGGACCACAGCAGCGGGTGACGGGGTTCGTCCCGTTTGACCCGGTGTCCAAGCGCACCGAGGCCACCGTGTCCGGCGATGGCGTGAGCCAGTTCAAGGTGAGCAAGGGCGCGCCGCAGGTGATCGCCGCCCTGTGCGCCGGCGATCCCGCCGTAGGCCAGATGAGCACGGTGGCCGAGGCGTTTGCCGCCCGTGGCTACCGGTCGCTCGGGGTGGCCCGGGCCGATCAGGGCGGGCACTGGCGGCTGCTGGGGGTGCTGCCGCTGACTGACCCGCCACGCGAAGACTCGGCCGCTACCATCGCCGCCGCCCGCAGCCTGGGTGTGACGGTGAAGATGGTCACCGGCGACCAGGTGGCGATCGGGAAGGAGATCGCCCGGCAGACCAGCCTGGGCGAGCAGATCCTCGATGCCAGCGTCCTGGCCGCCCCCGGCAGCGACGGCCGGCCGGAGAAGGATCAGGACGCGGGAAGGGCACGGGAAGCGGCGCTGGCCGCGCGGGTGGAGGCGGCGGACGGGTTCGCGCAGGTGTTCCCCGAGCACAAGTACAAGATCGTGCAACTGCTGCAGGCCCGCGGTCACATCGTGGGGATGACCGGTGACGGGGTCAACGACGCCCCGGCATTGAAGCAGGCCGACGCCGGGATCGCTGTGTCCGGGGCGACCGACGCCGCCCGCGCCGCCGCCGACGTGGTGCTGCTGGCCCCGGGGCTGTCGGTCATCGTGGATGCGATCCGCACCGCGCGGGAAATCTTCGCGCACATGACCAGCTACGCCACCTACCGGATCGCCGAGACCATCCGCATCCTGCTGCTGATCACCCTGGCTATCGTGGCGTTCAACTTCTTCCCGGTCACCCCGGCGATGATCGTGTTCCTGGCGGTCCTCAACGACGCCGCCATCCTGTCCATCGCCTACGACCACATCCGTGGCTCCGACAGGCCGGTCGCCTGGGACATGCGCACCACCCTGGTCATCGCCACCGTACTGGGCATCATCGGGGTGGTTGCCACCTTCGGCCTGTTCGCCGTCGCCAGCCAGGTCTTCGGGCTCAGCCATGCTGTGGTCCGGACCCTGATCTACCTGAAGCTGTCGGTGGCGGGGCAGCTGACCATCTTCCTGACCCGTACCCGCGGCCCGTTCTGGTCCCGGCCCGCCCCCGCCCNNCCTACCGCTGGCTCGACCGTCATCCCCGGCGAGTGTCGGCCAGACAGAGCAGGGGGGCAGCCGTGAGCCGCGCGCCCAGCGAGGCCGGGTGACGACACCCAGGGAGAGATCCACCCGTTCCCGGCCGTCCAGGCAGGCAACCTCTTACTCCTGGTTACTGCCGTGCTGATGGCCTGTGGAACGAGTCATGACGGGGTGCCGGTGAACCCGTGGGTGCCGATGTGTGTCCTGAACGCAAGGAGGACCTGATGTAGGAACGAGTCCTTGATGCGGTGCTGTGCGGAAGATGAAGGTTTCGTGGCCCTTCGGAGTCGCCCTGCGGAGGGAGGCTTCAAGCTGCCTCATGCTGCGTTGGCTGAAGGCCGTCGCGGTGAGCGATGAGGAAAAGGCGCCGGTTGAGGCGTCAGGCGGGGACCGGGAAGGCGAGCGCGGGCGAATCGTTGCTGACCGCGCCGCGTCATCACCCCGGCACCTGCCAGACGTCGTGATCACTCCCGCTGCGACCTGGCGGCCGATCCAAGGCCGAGATCAACGGCAAGCTCCTCACTGGCCCCCCGGAACGTCAGCTTCAGAGCACGGGCGAGCGGGTCCAGACGGGGCAGGAACCGCAGGCCGAGTTCTTCACGGCCACGCGGCCAGGCCCCGGAGCCGCCGAAGTTGCTCAGGTACCTGCCGCCGAGGTCGTCTTCGGCATGGACCGAGACCAGGTCCCGCCGGCGGCCGTCCCCGCCGGAGTCCCGCCATCCGGGCATCGCGCGCAGGTAAAGCCGCCAGTGGCCAGGCATGGAGATCAGGCTGTCGACCTGCACGGCCACGCCATCGATCGGCGGCAGGGCAGTCCCGGGGTCTAGATGATGCCGGGGCCCGTCGGCCCGCCGCGCCGCGCCGAGCATGACTGACCAGCCGGCGGGAAGGCCGTCGGCCGGGCGCTGCCCGGTCAGCACGGCGCACAGCTGCGTCAGCTGGTCCGGAAGCTCGCTGGCGGGGTCAAGCTCGCCGGATCGCCGGATCTCTGCCGCCCCGGCCAGCGCGGCCGAGCAACGCTGCCCGAGGATGTCCTCCCGGGTCCCGGCATCGTCGCCGAGGTAAAGGGCGATGAGGGAGAGGGCCTGGTCCGACAGCTCCCGCTCGGCCGGGCTCATCGCCACCGGCGTGAGCTGGCCTACCCGCACCGCCGGGCGGGCCGAGGGCAGCAGGCGGGTCGCTGCCCCGTCCTGGCTGCGCAGCTCCAGCCACCCGACCCCTCGCGCTGGGACCGGATCGAGCCCAAGCTGCACGGACCTGTGCCCGGCAGGCTCTCCCGATCGCCCGACCTTGCCCGACATCCTCCCGCCACGAAAGGCGTACCCCGATCCCCGATCATCGACGACGGTGACCTCATCGGATCGAGTCAGGACCCTCATAATCCCCGTGGCGGCATCGGCCTGCCTGCGGCGTGAGCGGGCGAGACGTGCCTTGCGGCTGAACAGCATTGTTGGTGCCGGCAACCGGCGCGGCATGGCCGCGGGCTGGCCGTTCCCCGAGGACACCAGAGACCCATACAGCGTGGCGTGACCGGCGCCGGCGACCAGCGCTTCGGGAAACAGGACACCCGCCGAGGTCTCGATGGCGGCGGCCCCGCCGAAAGACCACCGTTCGTCGAGCGCACCCCGCTCGTCGCCGCCCGGGAACGGCGGGCTCGCAGCCGACTCGGACAAGCGCCGGCGGCGTTCTACCTCGGCTTTCAGCGCGGGCCAGCTCCGGCAGCCGTACTCGCGGGCCACGGCCAGCTGGGCCGCGGACAACGTTACGTGTTCGGAGACCGCGCGAAGCCTGGTGACGGCGCGGGGCTCGCCATACGTCGCGGCGCGAAGCAGCTCTCGTGCCTGACGGCGAAGCTGGTCGAGGTCGGGCCGGTCGGGAAGCTCGGACATGACGTCTCCTCGCCGCCCGGGCTCGCGTTCGGGCGCGATGCGAAGACGATCCTGCCGGAAAGCACGACCAATGTCAGAAGCTGCGGAGGTGGACTCAGGTCCTGCCCGCGAACCCGGCGGCACCCTCCTGCGCCGATGCCGCCAGTTTACATGCCGCCCCGGTTAGCCACCTGCGGGCCCGGGGCAGTTCCGCGCCCGCCGCCCGATGCCAGCGGCTTTCCGGCGCTCTTGATTGGCCCTCGTCGATCGAGGGATAACCCTGGCTGTGAACCCGATCACACAGCCAGCCCAGAAAACGCAACACGGACCGCCACCTCTCATGCGATCGACATTCCGGGCGGACCACCAGGCCAATCGCCACCCGAACACGACCGCACACGGCGAGTGCGGACAGAAGGCGCACCTTGGCCTGGTTCATCGCCCGCCGCCCCGGCGGCGCGATCGCCGGGGCCCTGCAATACCGCCACCATGCCATCCAGATGTTTGAGGGCTACGCGGGAACCAGCAGCAGCGGGTTCCGCGCCGAGGTGGAAGCCGAACAGGCCCGCACCCGCGGCGAGCACCTGCTGGCCATGACCGACCATCATGAGCACCAGCAGCTGACCGGACCCGCCGCCGCCGAAGCCGCCAGCCGGCTAGCATCCTTCACCGCCCCCGCGCCCGCTTCGGCGGGCAGGTCGATCTTGCGGCTCATTGCGGTGCAGGGGCCGTGCAGATGTCTGGCGGCGAGTAAACCGGAGTTGCCTCTACTGCGTCAACTGCTGAGACGTGACGTGAAGGACCTGACGTGCCACCGCTGACGCGACTGGGCGCGATGTAGCGCGTTGAGACTGTTATGGACCGTGGTCGGCTGGCCCGGTGTGGAAGGGGGGTCCGTGGCTCGAGGTTTCGCCAGGTTACGGCGTGGCTGGGGCTGGGCGCGGAATACCGCGCATCGTCTGTTCAGCGAGCGTGATGAAGGCCTCTGGGTCGAAGAGGACGCTCTGGTCTCGCGGCTGGGCACTATCCGCAACCTGCTCGGTCTGGCAGTCGTGGTTTTCGTCAGTTTCCGCGCCGGCGGCATTCACAACCCGGAGTTCGATCCGGTAACCCGGCTGGGATTCCTGTTCGTTAGCATCGTGATCACTGCCATCTGCGTGATCGCGACCTCGGCATTCATCCTGCCAGCCATCAAGCCGGCCGCGCGCGGTGAAGTGGCCCGGCGCCTGCTCGTACCGGTTCGCACGATCGTGACATACGTTGGGGTGCTCGCTGCTCCATTCGTCATGGGCTTCGCCGGTTACTACCTGAGCTTGCTGTTGTACCGGAGCATCAACGCGGGCGGATCCCGTCATCTGCTGGCTGTCGTGGCCGTGCTCGCCTTCGGGGGCGCTGCCGAGATCGCCACGATTATGCTCGCGCTGCTGGCATTGCTCGGCGGGATTTTCTCGGTCGGCAGTCTGTTCCGCGCCCCGGAGGGGTACCCGCTGCTTGCACCTGTGGCGGTCAGCATGGTGGTCTGGGTGCAGTTGTTCATCGTGCAGATCATGACGCGAGCCTCGGTCCCGGCTGGCCCAATGGGGCTCATCCTCTACTTCGGCGGCCCGATCACCGTGACTGCCCTGTCAGTCCTGGAGATCATGCGCCTCGCAAAGGTTGCCGGGCTCGACCTGCGCGGCACCCCGCCCAGGCAGCCTCTGCCGCGCGTACCAGCCTCAGGCCACCATCTCACCCCACCTGTAACGGTTTCTTCTTCCGCGAGCAGCACATCCCCGCCGCGCACATCAACCTCGAGCCGCCATTTCACCGGTACTGTCACCCTGCTGAGCATGATGGGCGGGCTGCCAGTCACCGCGGTTGCCCTGGCTGTCATCTTGAACGCGATCACGCCGCGGGCAACCGGCGCGCCGGTAACGAACAGCTTCATCCTGCCGGGCGGCACCGTACAGGTCAGCGCGATCAGCCCGGACGGCGCCATTGTCGCGGCCAGCCCGGCGGGCGGCACGACCGACTTCTTCAGCACCCGTACCGGTCAGATCACCCAGACTCTGCCAGTACCCGATGGGGATGCCACCGCAATGGCGTTCAGTCCCGACGGTGACCTGCTCGCCGAGGCAGGGATCCGCCAGCCGGGCAACATCCCGATCGTCTACCTCTGGAGTCTCCCGGCGCACAAACTGATCGCGACACTAGCCGCCCCACGACACGGAGACGCCCGCATCGACACTCTTGCGTTCAGCGCGAACGGCACGAGAGTTGCCGCAAGTGAATTCTTCGGCACGTGGGTCTACCAATGGAACACTGCCACCGGAGCCGCTCTCGCCACGGTCCGGGTGCCGAAATCGCCGGGCGCTGCGATCTACCAGCTGACATACGTGGCGTCGGACACGCGCATCGGCGTGCTGACCGGCGATGGCTTGTTCCTGCTCAATGCCGCTACCGGATCACGCGACCCGATACCCGGCACCACGGTCACCAGACTGCCATCCGGAGTCGCCCTCGCCGTCAGCCCTGACGCAGGCTCACTCGCGATCGCCACGGGCAACGGCATAGCCGCTGGCTCCCACATCGGCATCTGGAACCTCCACACCATGACTCTCGAACGGACACTCGCTGTCCCAGGTCCAGCCGAGATCGCCGAGGCAGACTCGCTGGCCTTCAACGACGACGGGACCTTGCTGGCGGCAGGCGATGGCGGCGCGCATGTTTTCGTGTGGAGCACCGTCACCGGCCGGGTTGCCGCCACCCTCCGCAACGCGATCGGCTACAGCATCGGCGGCCCCTCGCAGGACGCCGTCACCATCCACGCTGCCCCAAGGTCCTCCACCCTGCTCGACCAGGACACCTTCGGGGAACTCATTGCCTGGAACCTCGACGCCGTCCCCAAGGTTGGCCCGTGGAACGCATGGCGTCACGCCCACTGAGGCTCAGACTATCCAGCTACCGGGCGATCATTTTGCCGCATTATGACAATATGTCAATCACGCCGATTCAGTGCAGGTGGCTCCCGGGGTCGGACCCGTAAGGTAACAGGAAAAGCATGGAATAGGCCAGGTTTGTACTTTAAGCTTGACACCTCCGCGTAGCACGAGGATTCTCGTCGTGGGTCAGGTGCGCGGGGCCAGTAAGGCCAGGGGGCAATGGGGTTGGGGTACGGCATCCCACCCCGATTGGGGAGGGGAATCATGGCTTACTCACGCTGCGGCAGCGACATGGCCGGAGGTGCTGAGAGATACCCGACGTGCAGGTCACCACAGACGGGATGCACTGCGGAGGCCCTCGGGGTACTGCGAAGCGGAACCAGTGCATCAGCCGTGGGCATGACCATCGCTGAGGGTATGCAGGAAGCTATCTTGGCTCCGCCGGACCGGCCTGCCAAACCGGCCTATGACGCCGACCGTACAGGTGCGCCCGCCCTGGCCCGCGGGGCTCACCGGCTCCCTGGACCGGCTTCGCCTCGACGCCAAGACCGGGCAACTCGCCTACCTGGAACTGCGGCACCACCGCCTGACCCGGTGCGACTACTGGATCCGCGTCACCCAGGACACCGGGCTGCGCAACCTGCCGCTGCACACGTTGCTACCGAACCGCCTCGGAATCCGTCTAATGACAGGAAGCTTACTTACCCCGGACCACCACATCGATTCTGAGCATAATCGCCATAGCCAGGAATAAGCAGGAATAAGAGAGACTACCCAGATTTCGCGTTTCGTGACTGGTTGTTGCCGCAAGGAGTGGAAATGAGACGGTGCCTCGAATGCGAATGTAATCGCTACTACGAAGCAAAGCAATACAGGACCACGACCATGTTGGACAGCGATGATAGGCCGATCAGTTCCAACGAACAGCAACTATCGCTTGGCCACTGCACATGCGGCCACCGCAAGAAGGAGCACGAGCCGGGATGGTTCGGTCAACCTCTTATCAGGGCGGGGCGCGGTGGTCCAATTCTATTCAACCGATCGCTGCTGCTGCTCGGGCCACTCGCCCTCATCATCGGGACCTCCGGAGGGACCATCACGGTGAACGGCAAAGCCGAGTCGACGGGGCTCACGGTGCTGATCGAAGTCGTCGTGACCTTGGCCTTGCTGGCCGCCGCATCCCCCCTGTTCCACCGCCGTAGCCGACGCTACAGAGATTGAATGGCGGGGGTCTGTCTGCCTCGGCTATGCCCCGCAGGTCCCGGTCCACCGGGCCGCCGGGCGCGACGAGAAGGCGATCGCCGCGTGGTGGACCACGACCTGGGTCAAGCTCCGGGGCTGCTGTAGCCATCGACGGCGGGCGCGAAGCGTGCCGTAATGGGTGTTGAAGATCCTCTTGCACTCTCTCAGGCACTTCACGCCACTTCTTAGTGATCTTGCAACCTGCAAGCCTCCCGTGCTTCTGCCATCATCACTCCCGCCAGGTCTTCGACTACGCACCCCCGCATCAAGATGATCGAGGTTCAGCCACTGGAGGGAGTCCGATTCTAGAAGCCCCGCTGGGCAGTTCTGTCGTCGTGTGGGGCTCGGGAACACGATTCGGGTGGTGACCTGCGGGCAGTCAGGCGGCGATGTGGTACTTGTGGGTGAGTCCGCCGAGGATCTGCTTGCGGTGGACATCGGCGGCTGGCGTGATCCCACTTTCGCGCGGCCAGGCGGCGGGGCAGACAACGCACGAGCAGGTAGACAACCGGAATGATCACTCAGCGATGATCCCAGCCGGGAAGTCCGTCCAGGCCAGATCCAGTAATCGAGCCCCACATGGCGCTATAACAGGCACCGGCCGCACCGGTCCCGGCAGCAGCGGCCACCCGATCATGACGAACCGGTCGTCGTGCCACTCGACGCCTTGGTGCAGCGCCGCAAGGTACTCGGCGGCGTGATCCATGAGTATCACCGGGCCGCGTAAGCGAATCACCGAAACCCCGCAGGTCAGATCAGGTCACGACATTTTGAAGCGGTACAGGTGGAGGTCTGTCTCATCCGCGCAAGTTCCTCGGATCCGCATCGTCAGCTCGAACTCCCACCCGCTGACATCCGGGTCATCCTCCTGGGACTTACCGAACAGGTCCGTTAGGCCGAAAGTCACCAGCAGCCAGCACGCCCCTGCCTGCGGCGGGACTTCTACCGGGCACCTCCCGATGGTTCAGCCAAGGGGGATAGTGCCCGCCGGCGGGCCGGTTCCCGCCCGGGCGGCTGGCGCGACCGCGCCACGGACGGCGCCGGCGGAAGGCGGCGTTCCTGCGCCTCACCGGCTGCGAGGGTGAGCCGCGTGCCGTGGTGGGCGATCTCCAGCGGTTCGCCGCCGGTCAGCAGGTAGCGGGCCTTGTCGCGGGTCACCTCCACCCGCAGGCGCCGGCCCCTGATGATGAGGCAGAACGCCAGCCTGGTGATGGCGTCCGGGAGACGCGGCGCGAACGTGACGATGCCGTCCTGGCGGCGAAGGCCGGCGAAGCCGTCGATGAGCGCGATCCATGTGCCCGCCAGCGATGCGATGTGGACGCCGTCGCGGGTGTTGTGCTCGAGGTCCCGCAGGTCCATCAGGGCAGCCTCGCCGAGGTAGTCGAAGGCCAGGTCCACCTGCCCGACCTCGGCCGCGATCACTGCCTGCGTGCAGGCGGACAGGGACGAGTCCCGCACCGTGAGCGACTCGTAGTAGTCGAAGTTCCGCGCCTTCTGCTCGGCGGTGAAGGCGGATCCGCACAGATGCATGGCGAGGACCAGATCGGGTTGCTTGATGACCTGTTTGCGGTACAGGTCGAGATAGGGGAAATGCAGCATCAGCGGGTAGCGGTCGGCGGGTGTGCGGGCGAAATCCCAGACCTGGTGAGCGGTGAACCCCTCGGCCTGCGGATGCACGCCGAGTGACTCGTCGTAGGGGATGAACATGGCGTCGGCGGCGTCGCGCCAGCTGGCCGACTCCTCGGAGTCGATGCCGAGTTCACGGGCGCGGGCCGGGTATTTCTCCGCGGCCCCGGCGGCGGCGAGCAGGTTCTGGCGGGCCATCAGGTTGGTGTAGACGTTGTTGTCGGCGA
>DPMS01000418.1 GCA_003541285.1 Actinomycetota bacterium | reverse complement strand
GTGGGCTGGTCGAGGGGCTGGGGCGCTGGCAGGGGTCCCGGGGCCGGCGGTGCCCTTCCCAGGACTGGGTGGCTGGCAGGGTTCCTGGCCGGTTCTGGCAGGAGTCCCCAGCCTGTTACCGCGCGCGGGGGATCCGTCCCAGGCCCCGCCCCTGCGACTCTGGCTGGTCTGGTACGTAGGATCGCAGCACGGCCACAAGGAAAGGCGCCAGCCATGACCGATGACCAGGCACCTGCCGCCATGGGCGCGGCCAGCCCGCAGATCACCGCCGAACCGGCACGCCAGGCGCCCGACCGGAACCTGGCCCTGGAACTCGCCCGGGTGACCGAAGCTGGCGCGCTGGCCGCTGCCCGCTGGGTGGGGCGGGGAGACAAGAACGGTGCCGATGCCGCCGCCGTGGAGGCCATGCGCCTGCTCATCAACACGGTGTCGATGCGCGGCGTGGTGGTGATCGGCGAGGGCGAGAAGGATCGCGCCCCGATGCTCTACAACGGGGAGCAGGTCGGGGACGGCACCGGTCCGGAGTGCGATGTCGCGGTCGACCCGATCGACGGCACCCGCCTGACAGCGAACGGGATGCCGAACGGCATTTCGGTGCTGGCCGTCAGCGCCCGCGGGTCGATGTATGACCCTTCGGCGGTCTTTTACATGTCCAAGCTGGTGACCGGGCCAGCGGCTGCCGAAATGGTCGATATCGAGGCACCCGTGGCGCACAACATCGCGGCGGTGGCGAAGGCGAAAGGCTGCTCGCCGCAGGACGTCACCGTGGTGATCCTCGACCGGCCCCGGCACGAGCACCTCGTAGCCGAAGTCAGGGCCGCGGGTGCGCGGATCAAGCTGATCACCGACGGCGATGTCGCGGGCGCGATCATGGCAGCCCGTGACGGCACCGGGGTCGACCTGCTGCTCGGCATCGGTGGTACCCCCGAAGGCATCATCGCCGCTTGCGCGATCAAGTGCCTGGGCGGGGTCATCCAGGGCAGGCTTGCCCCCCGTGACGAGGCCGAGCGGGACCGGGCGATCGCGGCCGGCCACGACCTCAAGCAGGTCCTCACCACCGACGACCTGGTGGCATCGGAGGACGCCTTCTTCGCCGCCACCGGCATCACCGATGGGGAACTGGTGCACGGGGTGCGGTACCGGGCCGGCGGCGCGACCACCCAGTCGCTGGTCATGCGGGCACGCTCGGGCACCACCCGCACCATCACCAGCGAGCACCAGCTCTGGAAACTGCGCGCCTACAGCTCGATCAACTTCGACAGTCCCTGCTGACCCACCACATTTCACGTCCTGGGCCCCCTCTGGCGCCCGGTTCGTCCTGGCATGCGAGTGCTGGAGCCGTGAGAAGCTGGTGCGTCGGCGCGGTGGGCGTGTGTCAGCGTTCCTGGCGCCGGGACCGGCCCAGCCATCCGCTGCCCTTGCGGCGGGGGGTATGCACGCGCACCCGGCCGGCCACGGTGAAGGCCCGCACCTCGACCAGCGGCGAGCCTGGGATGTTCGCGGGGGCTGGGCTCGGCTGAAGATCTGCCCCGACCCGGCCCGGGTACTTCGCGTCGGTGACGACGACCCGGACCCCCTCGGGCACGAGCAGGTGCAACTGCCCGCCGATCAAGGTGGCGTGCACGATGGTATGCATCCCCTGCAGCAGTGCCTCGCGCAGGTCGAGCACGACATGGCCGCCGACCGCGGTCACCACCAGCCGGTCGGGCACCACCCAGCGTCCCTCCCGTCGCTGGGTGGTGAAGAACGCGGCCACCGAACGCGACCCGTCCAGCCGCAGCGGCTGCGCGGACGGCGCCACCAGGTCTTCGGTCAGCCCGGCAAGCTCACCCAGGGTGCGGGCGTGATAGGCACGCTGGACGCGTTCGGCGTGCTCTTCCAGGGTGAGGCGGCCATCGCCGGCCGCCTCGGCCAGGACCTTCACCACCCGTTCACGGTCTGCGTCGGAGGCACGCAGGTCGCGGGGCGGCGGGCGGGACGTCATCCCAAGAAAATATCCGGCCTTGACCAGGACCGTCACCATCCCTAGCGTGGCGCGCAGCGTCCCGGCCCGGTCCGCCGTGAGGGGCCGGCCGCCCGGCTTGGGCAGCACGCGTTCCGTCTGTTAGTTTGCTGAAAGCAAGTATTAACCAGAGGTAAAGAAGGAAGACTGCCAGGTGGGCGAGTCGGCGAACGGTCAGTCGCAGCGGCCCGGGCCAGGGGGATCCGGCGCGCCCGGTGACGGCGCGGTGAGCAACGGCCAGCCACGCAGCGCCGCCGGCGTGAACGGGCCGGGCGGTCCCCCGCCGCAGGGCCCGGGCCGGCTGCGCGGCGGGCACTACAAGTGGCTCGCGCTGTCCAACACCACAATCGGCATCCTGGCCGCGACCGTCAACGGATCCATCGTGATCATCTCGCTGCCGGCCATCTTCCGCGGCATCCAGCTCGACCCGCTTACCCCCGGCAACGTGAGCTATCTGCTGTGGATGCTCATGGGGTACCTGCTGGTCTCCGCTGTGCTGGTCGTCACCCTCGGGCGACTGGGTGACATGTACGGCCGGGTCCGGATGTACAACCTCGGTTTCGCGATCTTCGGCCTCGGGGCGCTGGCGCTCCCGTTCGACCCATTTCACGGGCCCAGCGGTGCGCTCTGGCTGATCGGCTGGCGGGTGGTGCAGGCGGTCGGCGGCTCCATGCTGATGGCCAACTCGC
>DPMS01000602.1 GCA_003541285.1 Actinomycetota bacterium | reverse complement strand
GGCGGCAAGCCACACCCTGCTCGCGGGAACGGGCACGGGCCGGGCGTCAGGGCGCCACCGGGCCAGTGCATCCAGGCAGGTGAAGGCGAGCACGGCATGCCTGCCGTCCTTCCCGACCAGCGTCGGGAGAGCCATCTCGCTCACCTTCTCCCGCCTCAGGCGGCGGCGACTGGCTGTACCCGCACCGGCCTGCTCATGATCGCCCAGCGTGCGGGCCTGCTCCGGGCCGGCGACCTCGCCGGCCTGCTCATCGTCCGCAAGTTCGGCCAGCACAGCTACCACCGGCACCAGCAGCCGGGCGCCGGCGAGCGCCGTCAGGGCCGCGTGCTCGCTCTCCTGACCAGCCGCGAACGCCGCGAGGGCAGCCGCCACCACGGGATCCGCATCGCCGTGATCGCCGGGATCTCCCATCCCGCCCGTGATCAAATCAGGCACGGCTCAACCCTAGCCGCAGCGTGACCGCGCTCCGGCAGCCCGCCCACGCCCCGGCCGCCGACGCCTGGCTGGGCCGGCTCCGCGGACTGCCATCAGCGCCGTGATCCCGGTCACGGCCACCGCCGGGAACATAACCGTTTCGTTCGGGGGTGCTGTCGTACGCGGGGACCGTAGCGCTCATTGTGATCGCCGATGCCGACCGGGTCCCGGACCTGGAAGTCCTGCGCAGTGCGCTGCGGCTGGAGCTGCCGGCCACGGCCTGGGGTGACGGCGTGGCCGGGTCCGCGACGTGAGCTCTGCCTGGGGCAACGCCCACGTCATGGCGCCGCGCGACCGGTCTCCCCGAGCGCTCACCCCAAGCAGGTTGAGGCGAAAATCCCCGTATGAGAGTCTTTTGAACTGCATCTCAGAGCCAACCCCGGGGGAATGAGTGACCCAGGCTGAACAGCCGCCCAGGACAATCGCGCCGGGATCGCCGCTGCTGAAAGTGATCCCTCCCCGCCTGGTCGAGCCCTACCTGACGGGTCAGCGATCGGTGATCGCCGGCTACGTCTACCACGCGGAGGACTGCGCGTTCAGTGACCCGGCCAGCTTCTACCATGCTCTGGCGCTGGGATACGAAGGTTCCGAGTTCAGCCCGGATAGGCCCGAGATCTGCGTGCTACGCTGGCGGGCACTTGATATGAGCGGGTCGCTGGTCCCCGTGCCACCGGCAAGCGGGGACAGACCAGCCAGCACAGTTCCCGAGTTCTATACCCTGCCGGTGCCGATCCCGGTGGGCACGGAGATGTACCGGATCAGTTCAGGTACCGAGGAATTCATTGCCCGCTACGACGGGCAGGTCTGGCTACGTCCCATGAGAGGGCTCTGAGCCATGCGATACCGGCTGATGGCAACCTACCGTGGAGTGCCCTACGAGGTGGGCGTGGGCCCATCGAACACGGACGTGGTCCTGTTCGCGGCCTGCCCGCCACCGGAGGAACTCGGCTTCGAGCCGGCCACCGGGCACTGGCGCAAGGCTGTCATCCGGGCGGAGATCGACGCGATGTGGGAATCGCGGCCGGTGGGTGTCTTCCGCGGCGAACCCTGCATCGTGCTGGACGACCTCGGTGAACGTCTGCACATCGCCTATCTCGGTACTGACGCCGACCGCGCCGCGCACCTCGGGTACTGGCAGGTGGACCGGGGAGTCTTCGAACTGCTCACGGCGCGCGAGGAAGTGACCGGTCTCACCGAGGAACGGGTGGACAGGCCACTGCGCTGGACCGAGCATGCCGCGGGTGCCGCGGCGGCGCCTGCCTACCCCTATGGCACGGCACCGTGGCCGGTCATAGCGGCCGCCAGTGCCCCGCCACCTCCCAGTCCTCCGCCGCCCCTCAGCGCCCCGCCGGCCGACGACGCCCTCGATCCCCCTGCGGCTGCTGGTAAATGGCCCGACGCCGCTCCGGCGGGAATCCACCCCCCCGACGCCGCTCCGGCGGGAATCCACCCCGCTGCCACCCCCAGCGGGGACATCCCCTCGTTCCCGAACGGGACCAGCCCCCAGGCCGGGCCGGGGCAACCCGGACCTGCCAGCCAAGCAGACAGCATCCCCGCTGGCGCAGGCCCCGCTGCGGACCTTGGCGGCCGGGCCGGCCGCCGGCAGCGGGTGCCCACCCGGGAGATCTTCTGCGAACTCGCCGACCTGGCATCCATCCCGCGAAGCGCCTATGCGCTCGAAACCGAGATCGACGGGGCCATGTGCCTGCTCCCGATGCCGGAGGGTTTCGAGGTCTTCATCGCGGCCGACGGGGCACGGCATGAGGTTCGCTCCTTCGCCGACGAAGAAGCGGCCTACTTCTACATGTTTGGCGTGCTGGCGGCCGAAGCCATCCGGAATGGCTCACTCGCTCCCACCGTGGGTGCCGCCCACCTGCCGGGAGCTGGAATCTGACGTCCGGGCAACGGCGCCGCACCGCCGGTGCAGCGGCACCGCACCCAGTTGACCCAGGTCACGGTTCTGGGGGCCTGGCCCCATCCGGCGCCCAGGCGGGCGCAGCCGGAGGATTCTCAGCCCTGCCAGCCGTCTCAGGGCAGCCCTCCGGCAGGCCGGGATGCCCCGCCGGAGGGGGCGGATCACCCGCCGAAGATCCTTCCGATGAGTGCCTGCTTGATGAACTTCGCCCGCATGTGCGGCAAGGCCAGCTATCGTGCAATAGCCGGCGGGGCTGACGGTCCCCCGCTCCCCAAGCAGCCCCGCCGGCCCTTTCCCAGGCCCCGCGAACGGCCAACGGCCGCAATGTCCGAGCGACGGGGCCGGCTTATACCACCGGGGTGGCCCGCCGGGACAATAGTTATATGGCCACTGCGCACGCTGCCCCCCGGGCCCCGGTGATGCCTGCCCGGGCCTGGGCCGTTCGGAGCCTGGCCGCCTGGACCCCAGTTGCGAGGGCAGAACGGGGCGGGCGGCCATGGTCCCGGTAACCGGGAGTCAGTACCAGATCGATGCGGGAGATTACTCGGCGGTAATCACCGAACTCGGAGCTGGCCTACGTGAATTGCGTCACAGTGGGCGGCCGGTGGTAGCCGGCTATCAGCCGGACGAACTACCCCCGGGCGCGGCCGGGCAGTTGCTCGCCCCATGGCCGAACCGGATCGACGGTGGCCGCTACACCGTGGCGGGTACCGGTCACCAGCTGGACCTGAGCGAGCCCGCCCGGGGCAACGCGATCCACGGCCTGACCAGGTGGGCACCATGGGCGCTCATCCAGCAGGTGCCCGATACGGTGCTGCTGCGGGTGGAGGTACTCGGGCGGGCGGGATATCCGTTCTGCCTGGAAATCGACGCCGAGTATCACCTCGGTGCCGAGGAGGGCTTGCGGGCGACCGTGACCGCCCGCAACACCGGCACCCGGCCGGCCCCGTACGGCACGGGCTCACACCCCTACCTGACCACCGGTACGGCGACCGTGGATGAGTGCACGCTGACGCTCCCGGCGGCCCGCTGGCTGCCCGCGGATGAGCGCGGCATCCCGGCGGGCGCGGCCCAGGACGTGACGGGGACGGACGCTGATTTCCGCACCGCCCACCCGATCGGGGCCATTCAGCTCGATCACGCGCTCACCGGGCTTGCCCGGGATGGGCACGGCCGCGCCTGGGCCCGCCTGGCCGGCCAGCGGACCGAGATCGCGCTGTGGGCGGACCAGAGCTACCCGTGGCTTCAGGTGTTCACGGGCGACACGCTGGACGTCGGCCGCCGCCGCCGCGCCGTCGCGATCGAACCCATGACCTGTCCGCCAAACGCCTTCGCCACCGGTACCGACCTGATCATGCTGGACCCCGGTGACAGCGTGATCAGCAACTGGGGTATCCAGGTGTCCGTACGGCCTGCCCCGGCGGGCTAGCCGGGCTGGCCGCGCCGTGCCCGGCGTGGGCATCCCGACCAGCGGGCAGGTTCTGCCCAGCCAGGATCCCGCCGACCCGGGCCAGGTCGCCGGGGGTGTCAACATCATCGGCCCGGCCGGTGTCGCCACACTCCACCGCAACCACCAGATCGGGGTGTGCGCGCAGGTAGGGCCGGGCGCCGACATCGCCGGCCGCCAGTGCCAGCACGCCCGCCCAGTGGTCCCGTGCGAGCAGGACCGGGTTTCGTGGCTCACCGTTGTAGGTGGCCACCGCGATCTGCGCCCCGTCCAGGTATGCGGCGATCAGCCGCTGAACGGCGCTGGAACCGACCAGCGGCTGGTCCACCAGGGCGATCACCGCGGCGTCACAACTGCCGGGGAGGGCGGACAGGCCAGCCGCCAGGGACGAGGCCATGCCGGACCGCCAGTCCGGGTTGTGCACTGTGATCACGCCCAGCAGCGGCACGTCCACGGCACCGGTCACCACCACCACCGGCGAAGTTCCGCCCTCACGCAGCAGGGCCACCCCGCGGTCGACGAGCCGCACGCCGCCGAGTTCGATCAGCGCCTTGGGGCCTCCCAGCCGGGTGCCCTGGCCCGCGGCGAGCAGCACGCCGGCAACCTGTCGTGTCACGACTGCCAAGCGTACGGTGACGGGCGCTTTCGCACACCCGGGTAATGACGGACTGAATGATCAGCCGTGGTGGATACGGCCGCCGGTGTCGGTCAGCGGCTGCCCGGATCCGCCCCAGCGCAGCTGGATCAGCTCCGCCGCGACCGACACCGCGGTCTCCTCCGGCGTCCTGGCGCCCAGGTCCAGCCCGATCGGGGACCGCAGCCGGGCGAGTTCGTCCTCGGAAAGCCCCGCCTGCCGCAGCCGGGCCAGCCGGTCATCATGAGTCCGCCTGCTGCCCATCGCCCCGATGTACCCGGCCGGAGTGCGCAGCGCGACCTCCAGCAGTGGCACATCGAACTTGGGGTCGTGGGTGAGAACGCAGATGACGGTGCGCTGGTCCACCGGGGTGCTGGCCAGGTACCGGTGCGGCCACTCGACGACGACCTCATCGGCGTCGGGGAACCGGGCCCGGGTGGCGAAGATCGGCCGGGCATCGCAGACCGTGACGTGATACCCGAGGAATTTGCCCGCCCTGGCCACCGCCGCGGCGAAGTCGATCGCGCCGAAGACCAGCATCCGGGGCGGCGGTGCGAACGAGTGAACGAACACCGCCAGGTCGTCAAGCCGCCGTTCGCCGTGGGCGCCGTAGTGCCGCACCCCGGTCAGGCCCTGGGCCAGCATGCCGCGCGCGTCATCATCAACGGCCTCGTCCAGCCGGTCACCAGCGCCCAGTGTGCCGACGGCCCTGTCATCAGCCGCCCAGATCACCCGCCGCGCTCCGACCTGCCCCGGGCCTTCGATCACGGTGGCGACCGCCAGCGGCACCCCGGCCCGGATGGCGGCGGCGACCTCGCCGAATTCGGGGAAAAGCTCGGCGCTCACCGGCTCCACGAAGACGTGCAGGATGCCGCCACAGGTCAGCCCGACCGAGAATGCCGTGTCGTCGCTGACGCCGTAGATCTCCAGCCGGGCCTGGCCGGTCTGGCACACCTCCTGGGCGACCTCGTAGACAGCCCCTTCCACGCAGCCACCGGAGACGCTGCCGGTCACCTCACCGTCGGGCGCGACGGCCATCGCCGCGCCTGGTTCCCGGGGCGCGCTGCTGAACGTGCGCACCACGGTCGCCAGGCCGAACGTGCCGCCCGCGTCCCACCACTTGGTGATCGGATCCAGGATGTCGCGCACGGCGGTCTCCTCACAGCTCTCGCAGGTGGCCGCGGGCCCGGCGGGGCCGCTTCCCGGCATGCCCCCACAGTACGTCCCAAAACGCCCCGCACCACAGTCCGCCGGAGCCGGGGGCACAGCCGGGCTCCAGCCGGGATCTCACTCGACGATCTTCGAGATCGGCAGTTCCAGGATGTCCCTGGCCCCCGCTGCCTTCAGGGCCGGGATCAAGGTGTTGACGCCCCGTTTGGGGACCACGGTCTCCACCGCGTTCATGTCGCCGCGCGCC
The DNA here is from genome assembly GCA_003541285.1 of Actinomycetota bacterium. Lineage (GTDB taxonomy): Bacteria > Actinomycetota > Actinomycetes > Streptosporangiales > Streptosporangiaceae > UBA9676. The sequence goes on along the minus strand of DPMS01000602.1, from coordinate 1,579 downwards.
AGCGCGGTGACGGTAGGCGAGGACATGGCGGGAAGCATCTTGGCGACCGCCTGCAGCCGGGCGGTGGGCACATTGAGCTTGAGCAGCACGTTGCCGCGGGCCCGGATCGCCCCCTGCAGCAGCAGCGCGATGTCCTCCATGGCCGCGCGCTTGTCCGGATCGGCATAGGCCTCGGTGTTGGCCACCAGTTCGGTATAGCTGGTGAGTAGCGTGTCCAGGATGCGCAGGCCGTTGCGCCGCAGCGAGGAGCCGGTCTCGGTGAGGTCGACGATCGCGTCCACGATGTCGGGCACCTTCGCCTCGGTGGCGCCGTGCGAGGGGATCACCATCGCCTTTACCCCATTCGCCTCCAGGTACCGGCTGGTCGTGGCGGGCAGTTCGGTGGAGATCCGGACCCCTTCCGGCAGGTCGGTGACCGAGCGCCAGGGCGCGCCCTCGGGCACGGCCAGCACCACCCGGACCGGATCGGCGGTTGCCTTGGAGTACTTCAGCTCGCCGAGGGAGGCGACCTCCGCACCCGTTTCGGTGATCCAGTCCCGGCCGGTGATACCGAGGTCGAACAGCCCCCGCTCGATGTAGGAGGGAATCTCCTGCGGCCGCAGGAAGCGCACCCGGTCGATCCGCGGGTCATCGATGGACGCGTGGTAGTCGCGGTCGGATGAGCGGCGGACGGTCAGGTCCGCCGCGTCGAACAGCTCAAGAGTGGCCCGCTCCAGCGAGCCCTTAGGGAGAACCAGGGAAAGCACAGCCATCAGCCTTTCATCGAGGGTAACCGCGGCGCTGCCATGACGCCGCACCAGATCGGACCGCGGGTGCCGGGCAGGACTGCCGCCCGCCCGGGATCAATGTCGCGGCTGGTCCGGGCCCTCCGAGGCCGCGTCGCCGGAGGTTCCCCCGCGGCGCAGCGAGCGGAGAACGAGCGCGGTGTCGAGTGCCGCCACGACCGCCTCCCATCCCTTGTCCTCGATACTGCCTTCCAGCCCGCAGCGGGCACGGGCCTGCTCCAGGGTGTCACATGTCAGCACCCCATTGCCAATCGGTGTCCGGGCGTCGAGCGCTGCCCGGGACAGCCCGTAGGTGACGGCGTCGCACACGTACTCGAAGTGGGGTGTACCGCCACGGATCACCGCGCCGAGGCAGGCGACCGCGTCGTGGTGGACGGCCAGTTCGGCCGCCACCACCGCAAGCTCGGCCGCACCAGTCACCCGGATCACGGGCGGGTCGTCGATCCCGCAGGCCTTGGCCGCAGCCACGGCACGCTCCACCAGGCTATCGGTGATCTCCGCATGCCAGCGGGTCACCGCGATGGCCAGCGTGAGCCCAGCGGCGTCCACCGGGCCGGTACCGGGCCGGCCGCTCCCGCTCATCGCACTTCCGCCGCAATCCCGGCCGCGCCCGTGGTGTGGCTGGCGGCCGGCGTGTAACCGGCGCCTGGGGCGTGGGCCGCGCCCAGGGCGGGAAGCCCGTCGATCTGGTGGCCGAGCCGGTCCCGTTTGGCCATCAGGTAGCGCAGGTTCTCGCGGGTGGGTGCGACGGGAAGCGCCTCCCGGCCGGTCACCTCGACCCCGAACCCGGAAAG
>DPMS01000789.1 GCA_003541285.1 Actinomycetota bacterium | reverse complement strand
GCCAAGCCTGCGTGCCTACCAGCCGAGCCGCTCGGTCCTGAGCGCACTCATACCCGCTCCGGACGCCCGCTCGACAGGCTCTCACCCGCCGCGATCGTCGCGCCAGTGGTGGCTATCAGGGACGCCAGCGAGATAGGCATCGGAGCACCCGTCCGGCTGGCTTCGACGAAGTGCGCGAGCTCAGCTCGCTGGCCTTTATCCTGGCCGCCGCGCGATCGCATGGTGCTCCGGCGCCGGCCGGCCCAGACCGCGGCCCGCTGGAAGTTGTCGAGCCGTGCGCTCCGGCCACCGGCGGCGGCGTCGAACGTTTCCTTCGGGTAGCGAGGGTTGCCGGTCGTGACGTAGGTGACAGTGCCGCTTGACCCGTTCTGGAACCGCACGGTGGCCTGCAGGTCGCCGGCCTCNNCACGAGGAGCGGCGCGAAGCGCCGGTTGAACCCCACCATGAGCCGGTCGTTGCCCGTGCTGGCAACGACATCGATGATCTGCTGGAGTTCGTCGCGGGTCAGCGCGAGCGGCTTCTCGACGAAGACGGCCTTCCCGGTTTCCAGCGCGCGGCAGACGAGGTCGGCATGGGTGTGATGCCGCGTGACGATGAAGATCGCAGCCAGCGAATCGTCGCCGAGCACGGCGTCCACACTCGTTGAGGCGGTGGTGAAGCCGAAACGCCGCTGGGCGTTGACCGCCGAAAGGGACCTGGTGGTGGCGACGTGGGCCAGGCGGGCGGTGTCGAGCCGGGCGAGGTGGGGCAGCAGCATCGATGACGCGTAGTTGCCAGCACCGATGAACCCGATCGCCAGCTGCTTTTCGCCCGTGCCTGGTGGCTTGGACGGCGTGCCGGCCGAGACTGTACGGCTTGCCGCAGGCGGCTGGCTGTCCGCGGGAAGCGCGGGATATTCGAGCAGGACGCCTACGGCGGCGAGTGAGCCAGAGGCCAGATCGGCGTAGACGGTGGTCGCCTTCTCTATCGGGAAGACGCCGGACACGAGCGATTGGACCTCGATCTCCCCGCGGGCGATGAGATCCAGAAAGCATTCAAGATTGCGCCGCTCCGTCCAGCGGACGTAGCCCGCCGGGTAGTCGATGCCCTCAAGCTCATAGCGGTCGTCATACCGCCCCGGACCGTAGGACCTCGAGAAGCGGACGTCGAGCTCTTTGTCGTAGTACGCGTTCCACGGCAGGTCCAGGCGGGTCTTGCCGATATCGACGACGCGGGCGCGGTCGCGGGCGAGTTTCACGGCGGCCTCGACCGGCCCATTGGACGACCCGCCCGCGGCCAGGAACACGTGGTCGGCCCCGCGCCCGCCGGAGATCTCGGCGAGCGCCTGCTGGGCGGCTGCCATACCCGCCTCGGTGGGTGCGGCGCACAGGACGGCTCCGGCCTTCTCGGCCAGCCGGCAGCGATCCTCGATCACGTCAAGCCCGATGACGCGGACCCCTGAGGCGATCAGCAAGCGGACCACCAGCTGGCCGACAAGACCGAGCCCGATCACGCACGCGGTGTCGCCCAGCTGGACCTCGGCGCGCCGCACCCCATGCATAGCGATCGCGCCAACGGTGGAGAATGCGGCGTGTTCCGGTGAGACACCACCGGGGACCGGGACGCACAGGTTGATGGGGATCCAGTTGTACTCGGCGTGCAGGGCGTACTCATTGCCGGCTGCCGCGACGAGCTGGCCGACGTGGAACTCCTCGGCGCCGCGCCCGACCTCCACCACCACGCCGCACAGCGAGTAGCCCAGCGGCGTGTAGGAGTCGAGCCGGTTCATGACCTTCTTATAGGTGGCGGCCGCACCCTGCTGAGCGACCGAGTCCAGGACCTTGCGCACCTGGTCCGGCCGCGCGCGCGCCTTGCCGACCATGGACATCTTGGCCTCGGTCAGCTTCATCATTTCGGTACCGGTGGAAATGAGCGAGAACAGCGACCGCACCAGGACACCACCCGGACGGCACACCGGAGCCGGCACATCGAGGACGCTGAGCTCACCGGACTTGTAGTTCTGGGCTATCTGCTTCATTGGATCCTCTGGTCGGCCGGCCGCGATGAATCGGATGTCCTGGTTGTTACGCCGCCACGCCCATCGACTGGGCGTGGCGGTACCACAGTTCCAGGGTCAGCAGCTGCCAGATCTGCTTGGAACGGTCCTCGCGGCCAGCGTGTTCGTCCTGGATGAGGCGCAGTAGCGCCTCCCGGCGAATCATCCCTGACCCCACGAGCTCGCCGCCGACGAGCACGTCGCGGATGACTTCTTGCAGGTCATTACGCACCCACGCGCGGAGGGGGGCGCTGAAGGAGGCCTTGGGCCGGTGCACGATCTCTTGCGGGAGCCAGCTCCCGGCCGCCCGCTTGAGCGCGACCTTGCCCTGGCGCCGCCTGATCTTCGCGCTGCCCTGAATCGAGAACGCCGCCTGCGCCACGACGGGATCGACGAATGGGACACGCACCTCGACGGAGGCAGCCATGCTCGCGCGGTCCGTGTAGGCGAGATTGAGCCCGGGCAGGAACATGCGCGTATCGGCCAGGCACATCCGGTTGACCTCGTCCTGCAGCGAGTTGTCGTGGTAGAGGTCGCTATGCTCCGCCACTACCTGGTCCACGTATGAGGCGAGGTCCGGGTTCACGAGCGCGGCCAGTTCGGCGGGGTCGTACAGCGTGTAACTGCGGCGGAAGCGTGGCTCCTCCGGCAGGTCGGCGAAGGTCAGGAAGCGTTTCGCCCAGCGGGCGTAACGCAGGCCGCGTCCCGCCGCGGTGACCGGGAGCCGGTCCACGGCGGACCGGATGAGCGCCCGGGAACCCGCGGGCAGCCTGTGGTACCTGCCGGCCATGACACACGCGAGATGCTTGCGGTAGCCGCCGAACAGCTCGTCGGCGCCCATGCCGGACAGGATCACCTTGACGCCACGCTCGCGCGCTGCCTCGCACATGAGGAGCGTGTTGATCGCGGCCGGGTCACCAATCGGCTCATCGAGCACGTCGACGATGCGGGGCAGCAGGCGCACGATGTCGGGTGAGATCTCGATCTCGTGCAGGTCGACGCCGTAGCGGGCAGCCACCTTCCGGGCGTAGACGGCGTCGTCCGGCATGGCCTCCAGCCGCTGGTCCTCGGGCCGGAAGGTGATCGTGTAGGCGTCGATCCCGGCGTCGGCCTGGTGGGCCAGGACGGTGACGATGCTTGAGTCCAGGCCGCCAGAAAGGAAGCTGGACACCGGTACGTCCGACACCAGATGGGCGGCGACTGACTCCTCGATCACGGTACCGAGGTCGGCCGGCGGCCCCGCTGCGGCTTCGGCCGCCACGTCCGCGGGGCGCCAGTAGTGCTGCACCCCGACGCTGCCGTCGGGGCGGACCCGCGCCCATGAGCCACCGGGAAGCTTCCGCACCCGGCCGATGGCGCACCGCTGCTCGGGCAGCCAGTAATAGAGCATCGACGCCACCAGAGCGCCTGGCTCGATCCGCAACTCGGAGCCGAGCGCAGCCACCAGCGCCTTCAGCTCCGAAGCGAAAACCACCCCGCCGCCGCGCGGCAGGTAATACAGCGGCTTGATGCCCAGCGGGTCACGCGCCAGGATGAGGTCGCCGGTTTCGGCGTCGAACAGCGCGAACGCGAACATGCCGCGGAACCGGCGCAGGGCGCCGGGACCCCAGGCGCGCCA
>DPMS01000912.1 GCA_003541285.1 Actinomycetota bacterium | reverse complement strand
AGGTGGAGTTGTTGACGCTGACCATGCCGGCGCTCACGCCGCGCCGGAAGGTGAACACCTCGCGGGGATCATTGGTGTAGATCGAGGCGGACAGGCCATAGCCGGGAGCGTTGGCCAGCGCGATCGCGTCCGCCAGGCTGGCGTACGTGGTGACGCCCACGATCGGCCCGAATGTCTCCTGCTGGAACAGGGCGTCGCCCGCCTGCACACCATCGGCGATCGTGGGGTGATAGAAGAGCCCCGCCTCGGGGTCGCCGACGAAGCCGGCGCGCGGGCTGGCGTGAGTGATCCGCCCGACGCCGCTGGAGCCGAGAATCTTGTGGTGCGGCTGGATCCACCCGAGATATTCCTCGAAACGGCTGGCGAACTTCTGGTCAAGCATCGGCCCGTAGAGCACGTCGGCGGCCGGGTCACCAACCGCGGCCGCTGACACCGCGGCCCCGAACTGCGCCAGGAACTCGTCGTGGACGGATTCGTGGACGATCACCGTGCCCAGCGAGGTGCACCGCTGCCCAGCGGTGCCGAAGCCGGAGAACAAGGCTCCCTCGACGGCCAGCTGGAGGTCGGCGTTGGGCGTGACGACCATCGGGTTCTTGCCACCGAGTTCCAGGCACGGGCTTTGCAGATGGCGCCCGGCGAGTTCGCCGATGAGCGCGCCCACGGCGGTGGAGCCGGTGAAACCGATCTTGTCCAGCGTGCCGGCCTGCAGCGCCCGCTCCAGTCCGGCGAAGGTTGCCGGGCCGTCGGCGAACACGATGTTGAGCACGCCTGCTGGCAGCCCGGCGGCCTGAAGCAGTTCGTACAGCGCCATCGCGGAGGCGGCAGCGTACTCGGCGGGCTTCCAGACGACGGTGTTGCCGGTCACCAGGGCCGGGATGACATACCAGGAGGGCACGGCGACCGGGAAGTTCCCCGCTGTCACCACGGCCACGGTCCCGACCGGGACCCGGAAGGTGAACAACTGCTTGTCGGGCATCTCACTGGGAACCGTCTGGCCGTAAAGCCGCCGTCCCTCGCCGAGGAAGAAGTCGCAGGTATCGATGATCTCCTGGACCTCACCGAGCGCCTCCGCGTGTGGCTTGCCCAGTTCACGCGTGACCAGGCGGGCAAGGGATTCCTTGTTGGCCTCGACGATGCGGCCGATCGCCGCGACCGTCCGGCCGCGGACTGGGGCGGGGATGTCCGCCCACAGCGGCTGCGCCTGCTTCGCCGCCGCGCAGGCGCCGGCAAAGGTGGCGGCGTCGGCGAGGGTGACCTCGGCAACCACGTCGGCCAGCCGGGAAGGGTTGGGGGAGTCAACCAGCCCGGCGGCTGTGCCCTGGGCAGGGCGGCCATTGATGATGGAAACGATGGTGCTGGCCATATTCACCCGCTCCTCGGTCTTCGTCTGTGTGCCTGCGTGCTGCCTGGACGGGGCGGCCTATGCGCCCGCGAGCTGGCTGAGCCCCCGGTCAAGTCCCTTGAGGCCGGTGGACAGTTCCTCGGTGGTGATCGTCAGTGCGGGCCGGAACCGGACTGACCGCTGGCCGCTGGGCAGCGCCAGGATCTTCTCCTGCTCACGCAGGATCGCCAGCAGGAGGTCGCGTTCCCTGGTCCCCGGCAGATCGAGGGCGCACATCAGCCCGCGTCCCCGCACGTTCGAGACCAGCCCGGGGAAACGGGCGCCAAGGTCCTGGAGTTCCTCGAGGAACCAGGCACCTGTGACCGCCACCTTGCCCAGCAATCCATCGCGTTCGATTATCTCCAGCAGCCTCCGCGAGCGGACCATGTCGGCGAGGGCTCCGCCCCAGGTCGAGTTGATCCGGCCACTGACCGTGAACACGTTGTCGGGAACCCCGTCCACGCGGCGGCCGGCCATGATGCCACCGAGCTGCACCTTCTTCCCGAATGCGACGACGTCGGGTTCGAGGCCGAGTTGCTGGTAGGCCCACGCCGTGCCGGTCAGGCCCACGCCGGTCTGCACTTCATCGACGATGAACAGCGCGTCGTTGTCCCGGCACAGCCGCTGCATGGCCTGGAGAAACTCCGGGCGCATGTGGTTGTCGCCGCCCTCGCCCTGGATGGGCTCCGCGATGAAGCAGGCGATGTCGTGCGGGTGATCCCGGAACGCCGCCTCGGCCTGGCCCAGCGCACGCTGCTCGGCTGACGCCACGTCAGCGAGATGCTCAGCGAGCGGGAAGGTGATCGCCGGCACGTCGATCCGCGGCCAGTCGAACACCGGGTAACGTTCGGTTTTCACCGGGTCGGTGTTGGTGAGCGAGAGGGTGTACCCGCTGCGGCCATGGAACGCGCGGGTCAGGTGGAGGACCTTCGTTCCCAGCCGCGGTGACCGGCCGGACATCTCGTTGTGGCGGCTCTTCCAGTCGAACGCGCACTTGAGCGCGTTCTCGACTGCCAGCGCCCCGCCCTCGATGAAGAACAGGTGCGGCAGCGCGGGATCGCCCAGCACGCGGGCGAATGTCTCCACGAAATCGGCGTAATGCGAGGTGTAGATGTCGGAGTTGGTGGGCTTGTTCGCGGCCGCACCGGCGAGCAGCGCCATGAACTCAGGGTCCCCGGTGACGCCCGGTGGGTTGATGCCCAGTGGGGCGGAGGCGAAGAACGAGTACAGGTCCAGGTAGCGCTCGCATGTTTCGGCATCGACGATCCAGGAGCCGCAACTGCGGTGCAGGTCCAGGACGATGTGGAAGCCATCGGTCAGAACGTGACGAGCCAAGCGCTGCCGGACATCGTGACGGGGCATCGCTTCCCCCTGGGCGTCGGCTGGCCACCATCCGGCATACCAGCAAGAATCTTGCACTCTGAGGCTACGATGCGAAGCTGTCTCCGCAAAACCCCGCCTCACGGCGAAAATCCTCCGGCGATGCGCCAATGGCTCCGCGTCAGCGGAGCGTACCTATATGCGCGTCCGGCAGCGGGGTCGGCTAGTCCCTACTTTCTCCCGGAACCGCTGGCCCGCCCGGGGGCTTTGGCCGGCGGCCGATTTTCAGCAGCCGCTCTTCGAGTTCTGCCCACTTGCTGCTCCACTCCGTGAGCGGGCCGAGGATCTGCTCCAGCACCGCAAGCTGCTCGTCGAACGAGGACAGCTGGGCTTTCAGCGCCTCGATGCTGCGCCGCTGCGCGGCGATGCTGTCGGAGATCGTCGTCAGCTGCGCCGCCGAAAGGCTGCCGGGCAGCGGGAGCGTGCCGGGCACCGACGGGAGATGCTCGCCGAATCTGACCAGGCCCTCCAGCCCTTCAGCTATCCCGCGGAGTTCAGCGATGATTCCCTGGGCCAGGCCGGGAACCATGCCCGGGGTGCTCTGCTTGTCGTCGGCCATCGGCTCAGCTCTTTCCTGGCAGCCCGCAGCGGTTCTGCCACAATGCGAAACATTCCCGGTCCCCGTCGGGTAACGCTTGCTGGGACCGGTCAACGCCCGCCGGGGTCACGCCCTGGCGTGGGGCGCGGACAGCGCGATCGCCGTCCGGTGCGCCGGGCTGGGCGGCTGGGGCATGCACTAGCCTGGACGGACGGGTCTTGCGGGCTTGTTTCCGTCCGCTCTACGATCCGGATCGTCAATCATGTTTTTCATACATACATACGGACGAGGATGCTCTTTACCGCGGACCACGAGGCCTTCCGCCAGTCGGTGCGGGGCGTGCTGCAGCGCGAGGTCGCGCCGCACGTCGAGGAGTGGGAGGAAGCCGAGTCGTTCCCTGCCCATGAATTGTTCAGGGCGCTCGGCTCGGCCGGGTTGCTGGGCGTCGAGTATGACCCCGCGTACGGCGGCCAGGGGGCCGACCACTCCTACACGGTGATCCTCGGTGAGGAACTCGGCCGGACGGGCTGCGCCGGGGTGGCGATGGCCATCATGGCGCACACGGACATGGCCACCCCCTCCCTGCACCGCCACGGCAGTCATGAGCTCAAGCAGCGCTACCTCGCCCCCGCCCTGCGCGGCGAGATGGTGGCTGCCATCGCTGTCACCGAGCCTGACGCGGGCTCGGACGTGGCCGGCATCCGTACCCGGGCCGTGCGGGACGGCGATGAGTGGGTGATCAACGGGTCGAAGCTGTACATCACCAACGGCACCCAGGCGGACTGGCTGTGCCTGCTGGCCCGGACCTCCGATGAGGGCGGCTACCGGGGGATGTCCCAGATCGTCTTCCCCACCAGCACACCAGGGTTCTCGGTCAGCCGGAAGCTGCGCAAGCTCGGCAACAACTGCTCGGACACCGCGGAACTGTCCTTCACCGACGCCAGGGTGCCGGTGTCCAGCACGATCGGCGAGATCGGCCGCGGTTTCCAGCAGCAGATGAACCAGTTCCAGAACGAGCGGATGATCGCCGCCTACTCCGCCGTGGCCGGCATGGACGCCGCACTTCGCCGCACCGCTGACTACCTCCGGGACCGGCAGGTGTTTGGGGGGCCACTGCTGTCGAAGCAGTACGTGCAGTTCCGGCTCGCCGAACTTGCCGCGGAGGTGGATCTGCTGCGCCAGTACAACTACGCCTGCGCGCAGGCGTACATGCGCGGCGAGGACACCACCCGGTTCGCCACCATCGCCAAGCTCAAGGCCGGGCGGCTGCAACGCGAGATCGCCGACACCTGCCTGCAGTTCCACGGTGGCTTCGGCTACATGGCGGAGACCTGGGTGTCCCGCTACTTCCGGGACAGCCGCCTGATGTCGATCGGCGGCGGAGCCGACGAGGTGATGCTGCAGATCCTCGCCCGCATGGACGGTTTCGCGGGCTGAGCCGCCGGCGTGCCGCGAGCCACACGGGAGGTGCCATCGGTGCCTGCGCCAGTCCTGCCCACTGCCGTCGACCCCGCCAGCGGGGCGTTCGCCGCCAACCGGGAGCAGATGCTCGGCCTGCTGGCCGAGATCGACCGCATGCTGCACCGGGCGTCCCTCGGGGGCGGCCCCAAGGCGATCGAACGTCACCGCAGCCGGGGCAAGCTCGGCGTCCGGGAACGCATCGCCCTGCTGCTGGACCCCGACACCCCGTTCCTGGAACTGAGCCCGCTCGCCGGTTATCAGACCGACTACGCCGTCGGCGGCGGCATGGTCCTGGGCATCGGGGTAGTCGAGGGAACCGAGTGCGTCGTCCTGGGCAACGACCCGACTGATCTCGGCGGCGCCATGACCGCGGTCAGCATCCGCAAGCTCATGCGGGCGCTGGAAGTCGCCCGCGACAACCGCCTGCCCTACCTCCAGTTCGTCGAGTCGGCCGGCGGCGACCTGCGTGGCCTGTCACCGGGCGAGGACCCGGAAGCGGTGATGCGCCGCACGCTCGTTCACTTCGCCGAGAGCGGCCGCATGTTCCACGACATCACCGAGTTGTCCGCGCTCGGGATTCCGTCCATCTCGGTCGTGTTCGGCAGTTCGACCGCTGGCGGCGCCTACCAGCCTGGGATGTCTGACTACAACATCTTCGTCCGCGGGGGCGCCAAGGTCTTCCTCGGCGGCCCGCCGCTGGTGAAGGTGGCCACCGGGGAGGACGCCGACGACGAGGAACTGGGCGGGGCGCAGATGCACGCGTCGGTGAGCGGCCTGGCCGACTACCTGGCCGACGATGAGCACGAGGCCATCGCCATGGCCCGGCAGGTGGTGGCTCACCTGCACTGGCGGAAACAGGGACCGGGCCCGGTCACCGCCGACCCCGAGCCGCCCCGCTACGACCCCGGGGAACTCCTCGGGTTGATGCCGGCCGACCTGCGCACCCCGGTCGAAGTGAGGGAGATCATCGCCCGCGTGGTGGACGGCAGCCGGTTCGAGGAGTTCAAGCCGCGCTACGGCCCGACGCTGGTGACGGGCTGGGCGCAGATCCACGGCTTCCCGGTGGGTATCCTGGCCAACAATGGAGTGCTGTTCTCGGACTCGTCCCAGAAGGCAGCGCAGTTCATCCAGCTGTGCAACCAGACCAGCACCCCGCTGGTGTTCTTGCAGCACATCACCGGGTACATGGTCGGCCGGGACTATGAGCGGGGCGGGATCGTCAAGCACGGCAGCCTGATGATCAACGCCCTGTCGAATTCCAAGGTCCCGCACGTCACCGTCATCCTCGGCGCCAGCTATGGGGCCGGGAACTACGGAATGGGCGGGCGCGCCTTCGACACCCGCTTCGTGTTCCTGTGGCCGACGGCCAAGATCGCGATCATGGGCCCTCAGCAGATGGCCGGTGTCATGTCGATTGTCCGCCGTGAGCGCGCCGCCCGCCGGGGGGAGCAGGTCAGCGAGGAGGTCGAGGCCGCCATCACCGATGCCGTGGAGAACTTCGCCGAGGCGGGATCTCGCGCCCTGTACGCCACCGGCCGGGTAGCGGACGACGGGATCATCGACCCCCGTGACACCCGCACCGTAATCGCGATGGCGCTGTCCGCGTGCCACTCTGGGCCGGTGGAAGGGGCTCACGGCTACGGGGTGTTCCGGCTGTGATCACCACCCTGCTGATAGCCAACCGGGGCGAAATAGCCCGCCGCATCATGCGGACCGCTTCCGCGATGGGGATCACGACGGTCGCGGTATACGCGGATGGTGACGTCGGCGCGCCGCACGCCCAGGAAGCGGACCGGGCCGTGGCTCTTCCCGGCCGCACGGCCGCCGAGACCTACCTCAGCATCGATGCCCTGCTGGCTGCCGCGGCCGCCACCGGGGCCGACGCCATCCACCCCGGCTACGGATTCGCTTCCGAGCGGGCCGCCTTCGCCCGGGCGGTCATCGCCGCCGGGCTGACGTGGGTCGGGCCTCCGCCCGACGTCATCGAGATCATGGGCGACAAACTGGCCGCCAAGACGATGATGGCCGGGGTCGGCGTGCCGGTCCTGCAGACCTGGGATCTGTCCGGCGACACCCTGCCCGTCCCTGGCGGCATGCCGCTGCCGCTGCTGGTCAAAGCCGCAGCCGGTGGGGGAGGCAAGGGCATGCGGATCGTTCCCGCCGCCGCCGACCTGGCGGAGGCGGTGGCGGCCGCCCGCCGGGAAGCGCAGGCGGCCTTCGGGGACCCCACCGTGTTCGGCGAACGCTACATCACCGGAGCCCGGCACGTCGAGATCCAGATCCTCGCCGACGACCATGGCGGAGCCGTGCACTGCTTCGAACGCGAATGCTCGATCCAGCGCCGCCATCAGAAGATCATCGAGGAGTGCCCATCGCCCGCCCTGGACGAGGACCTGCGGGAGCGGATGGGCGCGGCAGCACTGGCCGCCGCCAAGGCCGTCGGCTACCGCAACGCCGGCACTGTCGAGTTCGTGCTGGAGCCGTCGGGGGAGTTCTGGTTCCTCGAGGTCAACGCCCGGCTGCAGGTCGAGCACCCCGTCACCGAGGCGGTCACCGGGCTTGACCTGGTCCGCGAGCAGCTGCTCGTGGCCCAGGGGCTGCCGCTGTCGGTGAAAGCGGCCGATCTGGCNNTGCGCCACCCGGAATTCCTGGCCGGCCGCACCACCACCGCCTTCATCGAGCTGACCGGTGTCCCGCTGGCCCGCCAGCCGTCGCGAGACGAACTCCGCATTGCTGCCGTGGCGGCGGCGCTGGCCGCACAGGCCGCGGCCCGGGCCGCGACACCGGTGCTGCGCAGCCTGCCGAGCGGGTGGCGCAACAGTGTCATGCCACCCGAGAGGGCTGCCTACCGCCACGGGGACGCCGTTGTGGACGTCAGCTACCGCCGGCAGCGCGACGGCCGTTTCGCTGTTGAGGTGAGTGGCTTTGGGCCGTCCGACGGAACCACGCAGCTGACGGCCGGCGTGCGCACCGGCGGCGGCTGGATCGACATCGAGGAGGGCGGGCGCCGCCACCGGCGGCACGTGTTCCGGCAGGGCCATCAGGTCTGGGTGCAGGGACCGGCCGGTGATGTGGCGCTGGCCGCCGTTCCCCGGTTTCCCGAGGCGCAACGCGAGCTGGCGGCAGGCGGCCTGGCCGCGCCCATGCCGGGCACCGTCCTGGCAGTGCACGTCAGCCCCGGTGACCCGGTGAGCGCGGGCCAGCTGCTGATGATCATGGAGGCCATGAAGATGGAACACCGCATCACCGCCCCCCACCCGGGGGTGGTGGGCGCGATCGGTCCCCGGCCCGGCGATCAGGTCGCAGCTGGCGACGTGCTGGTGGTCCTCGACGAGCCCCAGTGATGCCGGTTCTGGCCGCTGTCAGTGCCCCGGGCCGCCGGCCTGGGCGAGTACGGCGCTGAGGGTGCGGCGGCCGGTGTCTGCTATCAGCCGGTTATCGGCTGAGTGGGCCAGGAACGCGAGCGGGAGCGCAGCATCCCGCAAGTCAGCGGGCGGATTCCGGAACGCATCCCGCCCGGGCAGGAACGGGATGATGCTTCACGGCCACGGGTAGCCGGGGCCCGGCTGCCTGGATCCCGTCGATGCTTTCGATGAACGGTGCCCAGCCAGAACCAGGGAGGGCACGGCCGGTCGCGCCACCCGGTGGGCGTAACAACCCTGCCAGGAGCCGGGACTACAGGTCCACGATGATCGTGACTGGGCCGTCGTTGGTCAGGCTGACCTTCATGTCGGCACCGAAGACGCCGGTCTCCACGTGGGCACCCAGCGCACGCAGGGATGAGACCACGGCATCGACAAGCGGCTGCGCGACCGGGCCGGGGGCGGCGGCCTGCCAGGTGGGGCGGCGGCCCTTACGGGTATCGGCGTAGAGCGTGAACTGGCTGATGACCAGCAGCGGCGCTGCGACATCCGAGCAGGACTTCTCGCCGTCCAGGATGCGCAGTCCCCACAGCTTGGCGGCCAGCTTCGTGGCCAGCTCCGGTGTGTCCTCATAGGTGACGCCGACAAAGACGAGCAAGCCTGGCTCACTGATGGCGCCCACGACCCGCTGGCCTACCGTCACGCTGGCCTGGCTTACCCGCTGCACCACAGCTCGCACCTGAGCACTTCCCTTCGGACGCAGGGCACGGCTGATCGTTTCGCCCGGATCACCGCGGGAGCAGCCGCCTCTAGTGTTTGAGGTACTGGCCGGCGAGCTTCGGCGGCGCGCATGCCAGCCAGCCGTCGGTGATGGCGTCCCGCAGCGCCTTCCCGGAGACTTTCCGCAGCTGAATGAGAACAGCGGAGTATCCGTCGAAGTGCGGAATCGTGAAGAAAGCCACCGGATGCGCGGCGAGCACAGCCTCCTTCTCGCCAAGATCCTCGACGCGGACGGCCAGGATGGGCCCATCCGGCGGGGTCTGGCCGCCGAACCGCTTCAGATCCGCCTTACTGAACGGCCGCTCCCACGTGAATGCCTTACCAGCGACATACCAGGTCCGGTTGCCGTGACGTTCACCCTCTGTGACCTCGGGCAACTCCAGAGCCATCCGGGTCACGTCGTCGATGGTCGCCACCCTCGTACCGTACTTCCCCGGCCGGCGAGCGGCTCGCGTGAGGCCGCAGCCGCTGGCGATCCATGATCGTGAGAGTGGCTGGAGCGCTAGCGCCCGGCCGGCGTCAGGCGCTGTCTGGCTTGCTGGTACAGGTCCGGCGGTAGCGGTCCCTTCGCGGCAACGGCCACGTTGGCGCGCAGATGGTCGACCTTGGAGGTGCCGACGATGGTGCTCGACAGGTCCGGGTGGCTGAGGGTGAAGCGCAGCATGAACTCCAGGCCGGTCATGTCAGCGAGAAGATCCTCCAGGCCAGACGATTCCCAGCGCCGCCGGCCTTCGCCTTCGGGAAGCCCGAGCGGCCCGGTACGCCATTCCTTGTCCTCAGCGGGACCGCCGCGGGCGGCACCGCCCCGGATCAGGGTGCCGGCACCCGACGCGGCCGCGGCAGTAATGAGCTCCTCATGCTCGCGCTGGACGGCCGAGTAGGGGATCTGGAACACGTCGAACACGCCCATGGCGATGTGGTCCGGCAGATGAGGAAGGATGCCCGACATCCCGATGAACCGGACCTTGCCCTCATCACGCAGGGACAGCACCATCTCGATGGTCCTGTCCGCCTCCATCTGGGCGCGGCTGGGGGACATGTGCACCTGCACCAGGTCGAGCCGGTCCGTCCGGAGCCTGCGCAGGCTCTGCTCGATCCCGGCCCGCACGTTGCCGGGACTGTAGTCGTGCGGGAACGGCGGCCTGGCGCCGGGTGGCGGGTCCCCGAGCAGGCACCCGCACTTCGATGCGAGGAAGTACTCCTCGCGGCGATGGCTGACGTACCGGCCGATGAGCTCCTCGCTGCGGCCGTAGTCGATCGAGGTGTCGATCAGGTTGATCCCGCTGTCGAGCACCGCGTTGAGCAGCCGCGCAGCCTCGTCGTCGTCAATCGCCGGCCCGTAAGGCTGGCCTCGCAGCTCCATGGCCCCGTAGCCGAGGATGGTCACGTCCGCCCCGGTCCGCCCCAGCGGGCGTGTCTGGATCGTCATAGCCGAACGCTACCGGCCGGGCTGCGGGGACCGGTTCACGGGCTGGGCCGGGTGCTCACCGGTACGGCGGGACCGCCGGTCGGGGTGCGCAGATCCGCGATCCTGCGGCCCGGTGCACTCATGGCCGGCCCTTTGCCGCGCTGCCCGGTGCGGCACGCCCGCCTTTGGCTGAGGGAGATCTCACTGACGTACCCAGCCTAGGCGAGGCCATGTCCT
>DPMS01000631.1 GCA_003541285.1 Actinomycetota bacterium | reverse complement strand
ACGAAGGTGTGCCGCCGCACCCGCAGCGCGATCAGCCCGACCGGAATCGCGATCAGGCCTGCTACCACCGCGCCGACCGGGAGGAACGCGAACACCACCGAGCCAGCCAGGTTCAGGTGCTTGGTGAATATCGCCACGGTGTACAGGCCGGACCCGAAGAAGATGGCGTAGCCGAGCGAGATGTACCCGGAGAACCCGGAGAAGATATTCCAGGAGACCGCCATGCCCACGTACATCAGCACGAACACGCCGACGTGCACGAGCGTCGCGTTCGATGTCAGCGGGACGGCCGCGGCCAGCGCCAGCAGCGCCGCCGTGACGCCCGCCCGCCAGATGGCTACGGAACTCATTGGGCCCTCGCTTCTTTCCGCCCGAGGATGCCCTGCGGCCGGAAGGTGAGCACGAGCACGAGCACGACGTAGAACACAACCACCGACCAGTTGGGATTCCAGAACACGTCCACCAGGGACTCCAGCGTGATCATGATCACTGCCGCCCCCAGCGCACCGGCGATGCTGCCCATGCCGCCGAGGATGATGATGGCCAGCAGCCGGGAGATCAGGTCGGCTCCGGTGTTGGGATTGAAGGAGTTGATCGAGCCGTAGACCATGCCGCCGGCGGCGGTGACCGCCACCCCGATCCCGAACGTGATCGCCGCCACCCGGTTCACGTCGATGCCGATCAGCCTGGCCGCCGTCTGGTCCTGCATGGTGGCGCGCACGCTGCGGCCGAACTGGGTGCGGTACAGCATGTAGTAGACCGCCACCACGAACAGCACCGCGAGCCCGAACCCGTAGAGGTAGATGTAGGGGATGTAGTACCCGAACACGTTGATGGTGCTGGTGGTGTAGCTGGTCTGGATCGACTGGTAGTTGGACCCGAAGACCTGGTACAGCACGCCCTCGATGATGATCGCCACCGAATAGCTGGCCAGCAGCGACATCGAGGTTCGTTCCCGGCCGCGCAGTGGCCTGATGAAGAACCACTGGACCGTGACCCCGAAGACGAACATCGCCGGGATGGTGAACAGCAGGCCGAGGAACACATCGATGTGCAGGTGGACCCAGAGCACATAGCTGAGGTAGGAGCCGAGCACGACCAGGATGCCCTGCGCGATGTTGATGATGTCGAGCACGCCGAATATCAGCGTCAGCCCGACCGCCATCAGGCCGTAGACGCCGCCACCAAGGACGCCGTCGGCGAGGGCCTGGAAGAGCCGTGATCCCATGTCAGTTCGATACTCCGTTCACCTTGCTGTTATGCCCTTCTCCGCTGTGCAGGTGGTGGCGCCCAGCGGATCGACCAGAAACGACTCGATCAGAATGTCGCCCACATCTTCTTGCTGGTGATCATGTTGGGTGCGGGCTTGGTTCCCAGCTGGCTGGACAGCACCTGCACGAAGTGAGCGCCAGGCAGCCACTGGAAGATGAAGCTGGCGGCCCGGGTGTTCATGCCCACGTTGTTGAACTTGGCCGGGCCCTGAACGGTGTCCAGAACTGTGCTGGGCCGGTGCAGGTAGCCAATGATCCGCTGCTGGTTGAGGCCGGCGTTGACGACCGCGTCCGCCATCACCTGGCCCGCCGAGTAGGCCTCGGCCACGTCGGCGTTGATGTCGGAGGCGGTGCCGCCGTACCTGGCGATGTACTCCTGCACCAGCACGTGGCTGTACGCATCCGGGTACTCGCCGTACCAGCCGTCCGGGACCATGATCCCGTCGGCGTTGGGGGTACCGATCGAGTTCAGGAAGGTCTGGCCCTGGTCGGGACCGGACGAGGCGATGAGCATCTGCGGGCTCCAGTGCTGCCTGCGGAACTCGTTGATGATCGTCGAGACCGTTGGCACGTCCACCGAGCCGATGAGGACGATCTGCGGGTGCAGGGTCACTATCTTGTCCGCCGCGGCCGTGAGCAGGGCCGGGGGCACGATGCCGGTCTTCGGGTCCGGCTCGATGAGCTTGGCGGTCGACCCCGGCAGGCCGGAGTTGTCGTAGACGGTGGCCACCCCGGCCCTCACCAGGATCTGGTGGGCGAAGTTCACCGGGGGGTCAGCGAACGGGTCGTCCACCATCACGTAAGCGGCGTTCTTCGGCCGCTGGCCGGCCGGCAGTGAGGCGACCCAGTTCGCGAACGGCGCCATCTGCTGCTCGACCGGCGCACTCACACCGAACAGGTTGGGCAGCTTGGCAGCGAACACCTTGGGTGCGCCGCCGGAACCTTCCACGAACGCATAGTGGTACCGGTTGGCCATCTGCCCGGCCGGGACCGTGAGCAGCGATGAGAACGGCCCGAGCAGCAGGTCTACGTGGTACTGGGTGATGAGCTTCTGGTAGTCCGCCGAGGCGGTGCCCGGGTCGCTGTTGTCGTTGAGCCAGACCAGCTTGACCGGGCGGCCCAGCAGGCCGCCGTGACTGTTCACATCGTCGCGCCACAGCTGGTAGCCGCGCAGGCACGCGTGACCGTCGGCGGAGAAGGGTCCGGTCAGCGACAGTGACATCCCCACCAGGATCGGGGGGCCGGTGGGACCTGCGATAGCGCCGCCGCTGGTGTTGCCGGTGGCGCCGGTGGCGCTGCAGGCGGCGACGGCCGCCGCGGTCAGGACGGTAACGGCCGCCAGTCGCACGGCCTTGGCGCGGGGGCGCCTCATATTCATTCCTCCTTTCAGACCCAGGTGGTGTGCGGGGCGCGCGATGACGCGCGCCCCGCACACCGGGAGATCAGCCCTGGCCCCAGGCGGGCTTCGGGTTGACGACTGCTACCGAGCCAGCCGCGGTGGGCGGCAGCACCTGCACGAAGTTCGCGCCCTTCTGCCACTGGAAGATGAAGATCGAGGCAGCGGTGTTCTGGCCAATGGCGTTGAACTTGGCCGGGCCCTGCACGGTCTGGACGGTGACGCCGCTGTGCAGGTAGCTGATGATCTTCGCGTTGTCGAGGCTCTTGGTCGCGTTGACCGCGGCCGCGAGCGTCTGGCCGACGGAGTAAGCCTCGGCGGCATCGGAGTTGATTTCCGAGGCCGTACCGCCGTACTTGGCGATGTAGGAACTCACGAACGCCTTGCTCATCGGGTTGTTGAAACCGGGGTACCAGCCGTTCGGCACGAAGGTGCCGGTGGCGTTCTTGGACCCGCCGACCGCGGACAGGAACGCAGCGCCCTGGTCAGGCCCTGCCGAGGCGCCGAGGATCTTCGGGGCGTAGTGCTGCTGCATGAACGCGTTCATGAAGGACTGCACGGTCGGCACGTCCACCGAGCCGAGCAGGACCAGGTCCGGGTGCAGCGAGGCGATCTGGTCCGCACCGGCCTTGTAGTCCGGGTTCTCCGCCGGGAAGATCTTGGAGTAGACGGTCCTGACACCGGCCTTCTGGATGATGGCCTGCGCGGTCTGCACCATCGGGTCAGCGAACGGGTCGTTCACCATCGGGTAAGCGGCGGTCTTCGGCCGCTGGCTGGCTGGCAGCGAGGCGATCCACTGCGCGAACGGCACCAGCTGGTTGGCGACCGGTGGGCTGACCGCGAACAGGTTGGGCAGCTTGAGCGCGAACACGGACGGCGCACCACCGGCACCCTCGATGAAGGCGTAGTGGTACCGCGCCGCCACCTGCGCAGCCGGGGCGGTGAGCAGCGACGAGAACGGGCCGACCGTGAAGTTCACGTGATCGGTGCCGATCAGCTGCGTGTAGTTGGTGGTGACCGTGCCCGGGTCGCTGTTGTCGTTGACGATCTTCAGCTGAACCGGGTGGCCGAGCAGCCCACCACTCTTGTTAATGTCCTGCAACCACAGCTGGTAGCCACGCTGGAACGCCTGGCCGTCGGCAGAGAAGTCACCAGTGAGGGAAAGCGAGGTGCCTACGACAACAGTCGTCTTGCTGCTGCCGCTGCCGGAGGTGGAACTGCTGCCGCTGCTGCAGGCAGCGATGACCATCGCCGCGATCGCGGAGACGGCTGTCAGAGCCAAGAACCGGGTGCCGTGAGGTCTCATCCGGTTCCTCCTTCCAGTTCATGAATGGCCGGGTGAATAGCCGGTCGCCTGCGGCGCCCGGAGTTGGGGGCCTCGGTGACGAGGTGTCCGGGAGGGCGGATCAGCGGCCGGCCACTGTTGGTGGTGCCGGGGCCTCACCGTACTGCATTTGCGTTGTTCGCGTGGGCTGGGGCTAGACCGTCAGAGATGTCCGCATTCTCACTCTCCAACGTCAGGCCCGATGCCGATGCCTCCAGTTCGATCAGCGCTGCGAAATCGTCATCGCCGCGCCCCATGCCGATCAGGCCCTGGACGATCTGATGGACCAGCGCCGCCACCGGGAGCGCGACCTCCTGCTCCCGTGCCGCGGCCAGCCCAAGGTCGAAATCCTTGCGCAGCAACTTGGTGGTAAATGTGGGGTGGAAGTCAAGGTTGACGAATGCGGGCGACTTGTACCGCGTGAAGGTGGAGCCCATCACGCTGTTGTTGAGGCAGGCCAGGAAAGCCTCCCTGCTGATGCCGCTCTTCTGGGCCAGGATCGTCACTTCTGCCAGCGACTGCGTCACCACGCCGAGGAAGAGGTTGTGGCAGATCTTCACCATCCGGGCCAGTTCGCCCTCACCGACGTAGGTCGCACCCGAGCCGAGCATGTCCAGGTAGGGCTGCGCGGTTTCGAACGCGGGACGGGATCCGGAGACCGCCAGCGTCAGCCGGCCCACGCTCGCCACCTTCGGGTTACCCATCACCGGTGCGGCCAGCAGCTCGGTGCCGTGGGCCGCCAGCCGCCCGCGCACCTGCTGTGACGCCTCCACCGAGATGGTCGAGGCGTCTACCACGATCTTCGGGGCGCCGCCGGCCGAGATCAGCCCGGCCGGGCCGAGCACCGCGTCCAGCAGATCCTGCGGGGTGCCGACGGTGGCGAACACGATGTCCCTGTCGGCCAGCTCAGCGGCGGAGTTGACGACCGTCGCCCCGTGCTCCGCCAGCGGCTCCGCCTTGGACCTGGTCCGGTTGTAGACGGCGACATCACAGCCGCCGGCCAGCAGACGGCGGACCAGGGCGGAACCCATCCGCCCAGTGCCCAGCCAGCCCAGCCGGTGCTTGGTGTCATCCCGGGCCATTCCCTCACCCCTAACAATCGTTTGCAGGCAGCAGCCTGACCCACCCTCATCGCTGTGTCAATGCAATGTTCCCAAGCTGTTACCTTCCGCCCCGGGACATAGCACACCGATCAGGGCAGTGCATGCCGGGCGGCGCCAGCGGGACGGGGCCACCCTAACGCAATCGTGTGCAGCCGCTCAGCCAGTCCGGCGAAGCCGGCCAGCAGGCGGTCGGTGAAGCCGGTCAGGCAAGCCCGGGCTCCCCGGGACGGCATGGCGCGGTTGACCCGCGGACGACCAGTTCCGGGGCGAGATAGAGCACCTTGACCGGGCCATCCTGGCCAGCGATCCGCTCCAGCAGCAGTTGCGCCGCCTCGGTGCCCACCTGATAGTGCGGGAAGCGGATGGTGGTGAGCGGCGGCCGCAGCCGGTCGATGAACGGCATGTCGTTGAACCCCACCACGGACAGGTCAGCCGGGCAGTCCAGCCCGGCTTCGTCCAGCGCGGCGAAGCAGCCAACCGCGAGCATGTCGTTGCCGGCCGCAACCGCCGTGCACCCGCTGCGGCGTTCCAGCAGCGCGCGGGTGCACCGCAGTCCCTCCTCGATCGAGAAGGCCTTGGCGGCGATGATCAGGTCCGGGTCAGCCACCAGCCCATGCGCTTCGATCGCCGCCATGAAGCCGCGGTAGCGGTTCAGGCCGGTGGACAGTTCCTGTGGTCCGGCGATGTGGGCGATCCGCTGGTGCCCCTCGGCGACCAGGTGCGTTACCGCCATCCGCATCCCGCGCTCGTTGTCCACCGAGACGGAGGGCAGGCTGTGATCTTGCGCCATGCGGTTCATCAGTACCACCGGCAGACCCGCGCGGGCCGCTTCCGCCAGCAGCGGGTCGCTCAGGTGAGCGGTGGCGAGCACCATCCCGTCCACGTGGCGGGCCCGCATCTGCTCGAACAGCAGCCGCTCGCGTTCGCCATCGCCGTCGGTGTTGCCGATCAGCGCGACATACCCGGCTGCCGCGAGCCGGTCTTCCAGTCCCCGCACGATCGGCGGGAACAGGGGGTTGGTGAGATCGGGGATCAGCACGCCGACGGTGTGGGAGCGCCTGGTGCGCAAGCTGCGTGCGACCGGGTTCGGGTGGTAGCCGAGGTGTTCCGCCGCTTCGAGTACCCGCAGTGCGGTGTCCTCGCGGACAAGCAGCCGGGTTTCCGGGTTCAGCGCCCGGGAGGCGGTAGCGGGGTGGACCCCGGCGCGCGCCGCAACATCCCGCAGGGTCACCGGGGGGTCGGTCATTGGTACCTCGCTCCGCTCTGCGCGCGGGGCACCTTCCCGCCGACAGATGTAACTTCCGATGTTACCTATCGGCGCACACGATTGCCCGGCGGCTCGGCCGGCTGGCCCACCAGGTATACCGCAGAGACCGCGATGACCGCCGCCATCGCGGCCAGCAGCACCCGGCAGTCCACGACTGCGATCAGGGCCTGCCCGCCGAGGTAGAGCCGCGCGTCCCGGTGGGCCAGCAGCCTGCGCACGTCAGTCCGCCTGCGCTGGCCCGGGCAGGCCACGAGCGGCCTCCGCCTGGTCCGGGACCTGCCGGCCCAGCACGACCACCTCGAACAGCACCGCGTCCACCGGGCACCGCATGGGCTCCTCCACCCGGTCAGCGAACCTGTCCAGCGAGTCCGGCCACTCCCGGGCGAGCTGGCGCGCTTCGGCAGCAGTCAGGTAGGTGCGGAAGCCGAACGCATCCGGCCCTTCCGGGAAGACGCCGGGCTTGGCTTCCGGGGATGGCCGCTGGACCCAGCGCCACCGGGCAGGCCACCATCCCCGCCGGGTGGACGGCGAGCGGTATGCCGGCCGGGCCTGATGGGCTAGCCTGCGCTGGCGGCCCAGTTCTGCCCGGCGCTGCAGTTCCGCCTGCCGCTGGGCCACTAGGTCTCGGGCAATCTCCGGATGCATGGGCTTCTCCTCGGGCAGAAGGCGTACGGGTTTAGCCGGGTGCGGCCTCGTCGGCCGCTGGGGGCTGCCATCCGGACAGGTGCAGCAACGGGTAGGAGAGCAGCAGGACCTCGACCGGTATCGCGCCGGCCGGCCGGCGCCCGGGGTGATCGGCCCGCTCGTCGTAGCGCCGGATGAGGCGCTGCACCTGTTCCCCTAGCTGGCGGGCCTCTTCCTGCGTCACGTAGACGATGTGCTCGGTCTGGCCCAGCAGGTCGTTGTGATGCCAGTCGGCAGGCCAGGAACCCCGCATCGACAGTGCCCTGCGCGCCCTGTCCAGCACCATGTCCAGCCAGAACTGGCCGACCTCCTCGGCAGCCACCGCGACGGCGGGGTCGTCCTGGCCGGAGGAGATCTGCAGCGCCGTATGTGCCCGCCGCCACGGGCGCTCCCGGCCCCTGCCGCCGCCGGCCTCCACGACGTAGCCGTACTTGGCCAGCGTCCGGAGATGGAAAGCGCAGTTCGCCGGGCTTTCCCCCAGCAGCTCACTGGCCTGGGTGGCGGTAAGCGTCCCGGCATGGGCAAGCGCCTCCAGCAGCGCGAGCCGCAGCGGATGAGCCAGCGCGCGCATCGCCCGGGCATCAGTGATCTTGCGGACACCCATGCCGCCCACGTCAGCAGGCTCAGCGGGCGGATGTGCCACCACGTTCCCGTCCGCGTGCGCACCCACGGCCACTTTATCGGAAGACATGTTTCGAAAGATTACTCTCGAAAGGTTTGTTTTGACAAGACCTGGGCGGCCCCGGCGCGAGCTCCGCACGTGTGTGCCCCGCAGTCATGCGACGATGGCGCCATGCGCATTACCAGCGCCGAATCGACCCTGCTGTTCGCGGGCACCCCCGGGAAGCCGCTCCAGATCATGCGGGTCACGCTGGCCGCCGGCGAGGCTCCGGCCGTCGCCCCGATCCTCGTCCGCGTGGAGGGGCCGGGAATCAGCACGCCGCGGGCGTTCCGCCGGGAGGGTCTGGAGGCCGGCGCGACCGCCGTGGCCGAGGTGGCGGTCGAGGTCGCCGCCCCGCACGCGCCCGGCAGCGTGCTGCCGGTCATGGTTATCGCCGAAAGCGCTGGCACCACCGGAGCCACCCGCACCGAGCTCACTGCCATGCTCACCGTCGCCGAGCCGGGCTGGACCATCTGGATGGTCAGCCACTTCCACTACGACCCGGTGTGGTGGAACACCCAGGGCCAGTTCACCCAGTCGCGGCTGCTGCTACCCGGCGAGGACGGCCAGCTACCCGAGGTGCGCACCGCCTTCGAGCTGGTGAAGCTGCACCTGGACGCGGCACGGTCCGACCCCGACTACAAGTTCGTGCTGGCTGAGATTGACTACCTCAAGCCGTACTTCGATACCCACCCGCAGGACCGGGCGGATCTGCGCGCCCTCATGGCCGAGGGCCGGATCGAGCTCGTGGGCGGCAACTACAACGAGCCGAACACCAACCTGACCTGCGCCGAATCCACTATCCGCAACGCCGTCTACGGCATCGGCCACCAGCGCGACGTGCTCGGCGGCGACCCGCACAGCGCCTGGATGCTGGACGCCTTCGGCTTCGATCCCGGCTACCCCGGGCTGATGGCGGCGGCCGGGCTGACCTCCTCAGCCTGGGCGCGCGGCCCCTACCACCAGTGGGGGCCCTGGCGCACGGTCGGCGACAACACCCGGATGCAGTTCCCCAGCGAGTTCGAGTGGCTCTCCCCCGACGGCCACGGGCTGCTCACCAGCTACATGCCCAACCACTACGGGGCCGGCTGGGGCATCCACCAGGCCGCCGACCTGGCCGGGGCGCAGGCGGAGGTGCTCATCCAGCTGACCACGCTGGCACCGGTGGCCGCCACCCGTAACGTGCTGCTCCCGGTCGGCGCCGACCACGTCATCCCGGCCCGCTGGGCGACAGCGGTCCACCGGGACTTCGCCGCCCGCTACGTCTGGCCGCGGTGCGTGACCGCGCTGCCGCGCGAGTTCTTCGCCGCCGTCCGCGAGGAGGCGGCGCAGCGCGGGATCTGGCTGACCCCGCAGACCCGGGACATGAACCCGGTCTATACCGGCAAGGACGTCTCCTACGTCGACACCAAGCAGGCCCAGCGGGCAGCCGAGGTCGCGACGCTGGACGGCGAGCGGCTCGCCACCGTGGCCTGGCTTGCCGGGGCGGACTACCCGGCGGCCTCGCTGGACAAGGCCTGGCGGCAGCTGGTGTTCGGGGCACACCACGACGCCATCACCGGCACCGAGTCCGACCAGGTCTATCTCGACCTGCTCGGCGGCTGGCGGGAAGCCTTCGAACGCGGCGACGGGGCCCGCCGCGACGCCATCGCCTACCTGGCCGGCCTCGCCGACACCGTTCCCCCGGCCGGCAACCCGTCACGTCCGGTCGTCGTGTTCAGCACCGTCTCATGGCCGAGGGCTGGCCTGGCCACGATCACGCTCAGCTATGCCGAGCCCGGCACGCCGTGGCTGGCGCTGTCCGGCGAGACCGGCGCCGACGTGCCGTTCCTCGCCGAGGGGGTGCGGCGTCATCCCGACGGGTCACTCGCCGAGGCGACGATCACTTTCCGCGCGGACCACGTGCCCGCTGCCGGCTACCGGACCTACTGGGCCACCCCGGCACCGGGACCAGGCGAGGAAGGCTGGGTCACCGGGCCGGCCAACCCGGTCATCGAGAACGAGACCTTCCGGGTGGAGGCGGATCCCGCGCGCGGTGGCGCGCTCACCCGGATCCTGGACCGGCGGGCCGGCACCGAACTGCTGCGCGGGCCCGGGAACGAACTGGTGCTCCAGGAGGAGTACGACTACCACCCGCGCTGGGGGGAGGGGCAGTGGCTGCTCTCCCCGAAAGGGCCGGGCACCGGCTCGGCCGGCTCCCCCGCTACGGTACGGGCCGAGCGGTGCGCCATCGGCTCGCGGCTGGTCGCCTCCTTCAGCCTGGGCGGGCTGCGGGTCAGCCAGGAGACCATCCTGTGGAGTGGCGCGGACCGGGTCGAGTTCCGCACCCACGTGGACGGGTCGATCGGCCAGGACCGGCTGCTGCGAGTGCGCTTTCCCGCCGATGTGCCGGGCGGGCTGCCGGTCTACCAGTGCGCGACCGCCGTGGTGGGCCGCCCGTTCGGCACCGCCGACGCCGATGTCGCGCAGCACGCGTTCACCCTCGACAACCC
>DPMS01000243.1 GCA_003541285.1 Actinomycetota bacterium | reverse complement strand
GCCGAGCGGGATCGATGCCGATACCGGCGTGGTGGCGGGCCCCGCGGTGCGGGCCGACGTCACGGCGACCTTCGGCACCTGGAAGCCGGGCCTGCTCACCGACCCCGGAGCGGGCCACGCCGGGGTAGTGGAACTCATCGACATTGGCCTGCGGCCCCACCTGCCCGCACCAGCCGTGGCCGGGATGCAGGCCGTGGACGTGGCGGCCCTGCTCAGGCAGCCGCCCGCCGAATCCGACAAATACCGCCGGGGGGTGCTCGGCATTCTCGCCGGCAGCGACCGTTTCACCGGCGCGGCCGCGCTCGCCGTCGGCGGTGCGCTGCGGGGCGGGGCTGGGATGGTCCGGCTGGTCTCGGCGCAGCCGGCCGTCGCCGTGGTCCGGCAGCACTGGCCGGAGGCGGTGATCACCGTCACCGGCGAGGGCACCCAGGCCGGTCAGGAGGTGCTGGCGGCGGGCCGGGTGCAGGCCTGGGTGGCCGGTCCCGGCATGGGCACCGATCAGGTGGCGCGACAGCGCCTGGCCGCGGTGCTCGCCACCGATCTCCCGGTGCTGGTGGATGCCGATGGTCTCACCCTGGCCGCGCAGGAGCCGGGCCTGCTGGACCGGCCGGCACCGACCCTGCTGACACCGCACGCGGGTGAACTGGCCCGGCTGCTGGGCGCTGACCCCGCGGACGTGGCGGGCCACCTCCTGGAGCACGCGCGCGCCGCCGCGGCGCGGTTCGGTGCCGCTGTCCTGCTCAAGGGCTCCACCACGGTGATCGCCCCGGCCGGGGACGGCACAGTGCTGGTCAACTCGACCGGGACCTCCTGGCTCGCCAGCGCGGGGACCGGGGATGTGCTCTCCGGGCTGGCAGGCGCCCTGCTGGCGCAGGGGCTTGAGGTGGGACAGGCCGCCGCGGTGGCGGCCTTCCTGCATGGCATCGCCGCCCGCCGGGCCGCCGCCGGTGCGGCGGAGGCCGGGCCCGCGGGGGCGGCATGGGGGCTGGCCGGCGGGGAAAGCCCGATCGCGGCCGGGGATGTCGTCCGCGGGCTGCCGGCCGCCATCCGCAGCGTCCGGGCGAGCGGGGCTGGCTGGTCACCAGCAGGCTGACCTGCTGGCACACTGGGTGGTCATGGACGCCCCTGCGGAAACGCTCATCGACCTCGGCGCGATCGCCGGCAATGTCACCGCGCTGCGCGAGCACGTCGACGGCACTGCGCTGATGGCGGTGGTCAAATCTGACGGTTACGGCCACGGCATGGTCCCCGGGGCACGGGCGGCCCTGGCCGGGGGAGCGAGCTGGCTCGGGGTGATCAGCGNNGGCGCGGCAGGCCGGCCGCCCCGCCCGTGTGCACCTGAAGGTGGATACCGGCATGTCCCGGGGGGGTGCCACCGCCGCCGACTGGCCGGATGTGGTGGCAGCCGCCCGGGAGGCCGAAGCTGCCTCAGATATCCGGATTGTTGGCCTATGGTCCCATCTGGCCTGCGCGGACATGCCGGGGCATCCCTCGATCGGCATCCAGGTATCGGCGTTCCGGGAGGCGATCGCGCTGGCGGAACGGGCAGGTGCCAGACCGCAGGTGCGGCACCTTGCCAACACGCCGGCCACGCTGACGCTGCCCCAGACACGGTTCGATCTGGTCAGGACCGGCGGCGGGGTGTTCGGCCTGTCCACGCTGCCGGGGGGCCCACCCGGCTGGCTCCGCCCGGCGATGACGGTCAGATCGCGGCTCATCCAGGTCAAACAGGTGGGCCCGGCCACCGGCGTTTCCTACGGCCACCGGTACACCACCACCACCGGGCACAGCACGCTCGGACTGGTCCCGATGGGTTATGCAGATGGCGTGCCGCGGAGCGCGTTCGGCCAGGTGGAAGTCCAGGTCCGGGGCCGGCGCTGGCTGATCTCCGGCACCGTGTGCATGAACCAGTTCGTCGTCGACTTCGGTGCCGGCAGCGCCGCGGAGGAGGACGAGGTGGTGTTGTTCGGGCCGGGCGATGCGGGGGAGCCAACCGTTCAGGAATGGGCAGACGCCCTGGGAACGATCTCATATGAGATCGTGACCAGGTTCGGCGGGCGGACCCCAAGAAGCTACTTTGGAGTAGCATATGAACAAGATCCCGTGCATGCCGGTGCGGGCACCGAGGTGCCGGGGGCAATTCGGGCATCACCCGCATAGCGGCGCCGGTTCGCAGCGGCGTCGTCCCGCCAGGTCAGCAGCCTGTGCGGGGCCGCACCCGGAGGGCACGGAATGGGCAGGCAGCGGGAGGATGGATGGCCAGCTGGCGACGTATCTCCGGTGCAGCCGGACTGGTCGCTGGTGCCACGGCCGCGGGCGCTGGCGCGATCGTTGCTGCCGAGCGGATCGCGGTCGGGCGGCTACGCGGCCGACCTGACCCGGCGTCCACCGAACTGCTCGGGCAGCTGCGCGGGCGCGCCCTCACGGTGCTCACCGCGGACGGCGTCCCGCTGCATGTGGAGGTCAACGGGCCACCGACCGCGCAGGTCACCACGATCTTCTGTCACGGCTACACGCTGAACCAGGACTGCTGGCACTTCCAGCGCCGTGACATCAGCGGCCACCGGCTCGCCTTCTGGGACCAGCGTGACCACGGCCGGTCCGGGCGCTCGGAGTCCGGCGCGGCCAGCATCGACCAGCTCGGCGCCGATCTGAAGGCGGTCATCGACGCGGTCGCGCCGGGGGACGCCAAGGTTGTCCTGGTGGGTCACTCCATGGGCGGCATGACCATCATGGCGCTGGCCGAACAGCACCCGGACCTGTTCGGCACCAAGGTGGTCGGGGCCGTGCTGATCTCGACCGCCGCGCGCGGCCTGGACAGCGGCAGTCCCTGGATGCCGGCCCCGTTCAGGCCGGTGCTGAGCCGGGCGCTGCCGGGGGTGCTCAGCGGGGCGGCCAAGGGCAAGCGGGCCATCCTGGTGGAGCACAGCCGCCGGGTCACGGGTGATCTGGGTTTCCTCGGCACGCGTTTCCTGGGTTTCGGGGATGGGCAGGTCAGCCCGGCGGTGATCGGCTTCCTGGAGCGGATGATCAGCTCCACCCCGATCGAGGTGGTGGCGCGGTTCGGCCAGGCACTGCTGCTGTGTGACAAGCGGGCCTCGCTGGCAACGCTCGGCCAGGTGCCGGTGACCGTGCTGATCGGCGAGAAGGACCGCCTGATAGCGTCCCGGCTCGGGATCGAGCTGGCCATGGACATCCCGGGCTCGCATCTCATCTGGGTGCCGGGCGGCGGCCACGCGCTCATCCTGGAGCGCCCTGACCTGGTCAATGAGGCGATCACCAGCATTCTCTCCAGGGTGGGGGCCGACGGGGACCTGCCCCGGTCGGCGTGACCGGGCCGGGGCCGGGGGCCGCGGCGCACAAGCCGTCCCGCGCGGCGCCGCCAGCCGGGTGGCACGAGAAGGGCTGAACATCTGTGCGTGCGGAACTCACCGTTGCCACCGCCGGCGGCATGCGCGAGCTGGGCAGGCGGCTGGCCGCCACCTTGCGCGCTGGTGACCTGGTCGTGCTCACCGGCGCGCTGGGGGCGGGGAAGACCACCCTGGCCCAGGGGATCGGGGACGGCCTGCAGGTCCGTGGCCCGGTGACCTCGCCGACGTTCGTGATCGCGCGTGTCCACCCCTCGCTGACCGGCGGCCCGGCGCTGGTGCACGCCGACGCGTACCGCCTCGCCAGCCCCGCCGAAGTGGACGACCTGGACCTCGACGCCAGCCTGGACACCTCGGTGACGGTGGTCGAGTGGGGTGGCGGGCTGGTGGAAGGGCTCGCCGCGGACCGGCTGGAGATCACCATCGCCATGGGCACCCCAGCGGCCGGCGTTGCGGAGGCTACGGGCCGGGCGGGCGCTGGTACGGGCACAGCCGGTGCTGCGGAGGCTACGGGCGCAGCCGGCCTGCCGGCCCCGGGTGATGTGCCCGCGCCGGACAGCCAGCCGCGCAGGGTCCTGCTGGAAGGCTTCGGTGAGCGGTGGGAGAGGGCCGCCGATTCGGCGCGTATGGCCCTCGGCAGTGGCCCGCAGGCCTTATAGTTCGAGCGTCCCAACCGTGCCCGGCCGGCCTGCTGGATGATGGCTGCCCGGCAAGGGTGTTATGCGCCGTCATGCACGGTTCGATCCCTTCCCCGGAGGAGCACCGTGGCTCAGCAGGGGCCCCCTCCCCCTCGGTCTGGCCGGCTGCCCGAGTCCGGGCGCCCTCGCCGCGGCCGGTCCCACGACAACGTCAATGACGATGAGGAATACCCGCCGTGGGCTGGCCCCGGCATCACGCCGCGCTGGGCCGACCATGACGAGCGTGAGCGCCGGCGGCTGCGTGACCGGCCCTCCCAGGCCCCCGAACCGGTCATGACCGCCGACGAGGACGGCGGCCCACGGGGCAGGACGCGCGAGGCAGAGCCACCGGATGTCCCGCGGCGGACAGGCCCGCGGGGCCGCCAGGCGGCCGCGCGCGCCCGCCGTGCCCGCCACACGAAGTACATCTGGGGTGGCGCGCTGCTCGTGGTGCTGATCATTGCCGCGGGTGTCGTGTATGAATACCTGAATCAGCCCGCGCCCGCGCCAGTTACCAGCACACTGGTCACCACCTTCCAGCCCGGCGAATTCAGGACCGTCCCCAACGCCTGCTCGGCGGTGACGCCGGCGACACTGAATCAGTACCTGCCCGGCACGCGGCGCACGGTGGTCCCCAAGTCGCTGTACGGCAGCGCGCAGAGCCTGTGCGACTGGACGCTCGACGCCAAGCCGCTGTAC
>DPMS01000358.1 GCA_003541285.1 Actinomycetota bacterium | reverse complement strand
CCTCGCTCGTGGTGGTGGTGCTGGACAACGGGGGCTATCTGGCCGTCAAGCGGGCGATCGAAGGCTATCTCGGGGTAGCGCACGACCCGCGGGCACACCCCGGCACCCGCCTGCCCGACATCGACCACGTCGCCGTGGCGGGCGGCTACGGCGCGGCCGGGGTGAACGCCGGGCAGCGTGGTGAGGTCGCCGCCGCCGTGAAGGAGGCGTTCGAGGCCGGCGGGGTACAGGTCGTCGCGGTCACGGTCGCGGAGGTCAGGCCATGACGGGCCGGGGTGAGCGGAACGGCCCGGTTCTGCCGGGGTGAACGGAACGGCCCGGCCCTGCCGGGGTGAGCAGGACGGCCCTACCTGGGCCGGGGACAGGAAGAACGGCCCTACCTGGGCCGGAGACAGGAGGAATGGTGTTCGGACGCGACTGGGCGCTGTCGCAGCGGCGGTACCGCGTCAGCGTCGACCGGGACGTGCGCATCCCCCTGCCGGACGGCACCGTCCTGGTGGGCGATGTCTTCCGCCCGGACACCAGCGAGCCCGTGCCGGTGATCGCCGGATTCCACCCATACAACAACGAGTTCCAGGCTGAGCCGATCATGCCCACCGGGTTCAGCGTCCAGCGCGGCTGGCTTGAATCAGGTGACCCGTATTTCTTCGCCAGGCGCGGCTACGCGCACGCGGTGTTCAACGTCCGCGGCACCGGCAAGTCCACCGGGCTCTACCAGGCGATGGGCCCGCAGGAGGCGCAGGACGGGGCGGACGCGATCGAGTGGCTCGCGGGGCAGCCCTGGTGCACGGGGAAGGCCGGCCTGTTCGGCATCTCCTATTTCGCCTGGCTGCAGATCCAGATCGCGATGCTCACCCCGCCCTCGCTCGCGGCGATCTTCGCACCGTTCGGCGCGACCGACTTCTACCGCGACTTCCTCTACCACGGCGGGATCTTCTCGTGGCGGTTCCTGTCCCACTGGAAGGACAAGTTCGACGGGCTGCGCTACGAAAGCTGGTACCGCCAGCAGCACGGCGAGCAGGCCTATGCCGACGCGATCGCGGCCGCGCTCGCCGACGATGAACTCGCCGCCGTCCCGCCCATCGTCGCCAGCCTGACCGCCTGCCTGGCCAGCCCACGCGGGGCGAACGCGTTCGTGACCGACATCGTGCTGGCGCGCACCGAGAACGAGTGGTTCACGCAGCGCCGGGTCGACTACGGCAGCACCGGCGTCCCCGGGTACTTCGGCGCCTGCTGGGGGCTGCACGGCCTGCACCTGCCAGCTGCCTTCCGCAGCTTCGGCCACTGGCAAGGCCCGAAGAAGCTGGTGGTGGGACCGCCGCTGTACCTGGACCGGCCCTTCTACCAGATGCACCATGAGGCGCTCCGCTGGTTCGACCACTGGCTGAGCGGCAATGACACCGGGTTCGCTGACGAGGCGCCGGTACGGCTGTTCATGCCCGGGACCGGGACCTGGATCGAGGCACCTGACTGGCCGCTGCCACAGACCCGGTGGACCGAGTTCTACCTGCATCAAGAGGGCCTGCTGAGCGAGCACGACAGCTGGCCGGCTGACCGGGCGACGACGTTCGAGGATTCCCCGTTCGCCCACGCCGAAGCGGTCTGGCGGACCCCGCCACTGGTGGAGACGACCGAGGTCATCGGCCCGATGGTGCTGCGCCTGTTCGCCTCCACCACCGACACCGACGCCTTGTTCTTCGCCACCGTCTTCGCCGAAGACGCCGACGGGCCGGCGGACGAACTCACCCGCGGCTGGCTGCGCGCATCGCAGGCAGCCACCGACCCGGCCAGGTCAACCCCCTGGCTGCCCTACCATCGCCACGACCACCGGGAACCGGTCCAGCCCGGCCAGGTGCGCCAGTACGACATCCCCATCGTGCCGGCCGCCTGCCGGCTGCGCCCCGGCCAGCGGCTCCGGCTGCGGATCAAGGCGGCTGACGACGAGCCACCGGCCGACATGGTCCTCGGCACCGCGCTGGGCCACGTCAGCAGGCAGAACGCGGCTCTCATCACGATCCACCACGACGAGGACCACCCCTCCGCGCTGCTGGTGCCGGTGACCTCGGGCAACCTGCTGGGCACGTTCGTCTCCGGCGGGGTGCTGTCCACCCGGGCGGAGACCGTCCCGGCCGCCAAGATCGCCCGGCAGAAAGCGGGGTCGCCGTGACCGGCTGGACCGGCCAGCCCGCCCGCCGGGTCGAGGACGAGCGGCTGCTGACCGGCGCCGGCCGCTGCGTAGACGACATCGCGCTGCCTGGGATGCTGCAGCTGATGGCCGTGCGCAGCCCACTCGCGCACGCCCATGTGCGCGGCATCGACGTCAGCGCCGCCCGGGCCGCGCCCGGCGTCGCGGCAGTGGTCACCCACGCCGACGCCGCCGCCCTGGGCAGCCTGCCAATCGTGACGGAGAACGGCGTGCAGGCCGCTGACGTACCGATCCCGCTGCTCGCCTCCGACCGGGTGCGGTTCGACGGGGAACCGGTCGCGGCGGTCATCGCCACCAGCCGTGCCGCCGCGGTGGACGCCGCTCTGGTGTCGCTGCTGGCCGGGCAACCCGGCGCGACCGATGAGCAGATCCGGCGCGGCCTGGAGGGCAACTTGTGCCGGTGCACCGGCTACACCCCGATCGTGGCCGCCGCCCGCAGCGTGATCGAGGCGGCCGGCGCTGCCGCCGCCGACGGTGCCGCACCCACGAGGGGAAGGTGATCTGGCATGCCACTGCCCGGCGTGACACCGTTCCCGCCCGAGTTCGCCGCCCGCTACCGGGCCCGCGGCTACTGGGAGGACCGCCCGCTGATCGCGCACTTCCTGGACGTGTTCGACGCGTACGCGGACCGGGTCGCGGTGGTGGACGACGAGGGCTCCTACACCTACGCGCAACTGGCCGCCGCCTCGGAGCGGGTCGCGCTGAACCTGCTTGACCTCGGCCTCAGGCCGGCCGACCGGGTGGTTGTGCAGTTGCCCAACACCCGTCGTTTCGCGTCCTTGTATTTCGCACTTCAGCGGATCGGGGCGATCCCGATCATGGCGCTGCCCTCGCACCGCTACCGCGAACTGCGCCAGTTCACCGGGCTGTCCGGCGCGGTGGCGGCGGCCGCCCCGGCCAGGACCAAGGACGCGGACTTCGGTGAACTGCACCGGCGGGTGCGCGCGGACCACCCGCACCTGCGGCTGAGCATCCTGCAAGGCGGCCATCCCGGGCCGGCCGAGGGCTGCATCAGCCTGGAGGCGCTGCATGAGCGGGAGCCCAGCGGGCACACGGCCGCCGACCTGGAGCGCATCGTCAGGCTCTAGGGGTCAGCCGCTCCCGACGGCCACAGCGCCGACGGCCGCAGCGCCGACGGCTTCAAGCTCATCCCGCGCAC
>DPMS01000451.1 GCA_003541285.1 Actinomycetota bacterium | reverse complement strand
CAGATCGCACGGATCTCCCACGGCACGGCGAAAGGGCAACCGGTCCAGAGCCAGTTCCGCCGGGTCATCGCGCCAGGCAGCTGCCAGTTCGTGGGCCACCGCTTCGCCGACGTTCACGCCATCGAAGTACCGGCCGCGGGCCAGGCTCATACGTGGTTTCTCGCCGGTCAGGTCAGCGGTCAGCAGGCGGTACGCTGGCCGGTTCTCAAACACCGCAGGCGGGTCAAGGGCACCGAGCGCATTCGCGTATGCCCGGTAGCGTTCCGCGTCAGTGCGGAAGGGCAGCACACCCTCAGCCACCGCCTCCGTGCCGACCACGGACGGTGCCGGAGCATCCTCCACCCAGCCCAGCATCACCCGGTCCAGTTCTACTGGCGCACCAGGAACCCACTGCGGGCGGCAAAGCAGCGGGCTGGCAGCGACCCGGCCAGCGCCGGGGTAAAGGTAGCTGGCTGCCCCGGCTAGCTCGTGGCGGTGCCGGTTCAGCAGCTGGCGGACATCTCGCCAGTGCTCCGGGGTGTCCACGGTGTGGCGCACGGCGCGGGGCATAGCCCAGGTCCCTTCTGCGGATTACCGGTCTCAGCCGGTCCTGGCCACACTAACTGGCTACCTGGACAGCAGCGCGATCCGGTGACGCCAGGCCAGGGCCAGGCATGCCGCCCCCGGCGATGCCATCGGCTCGCGCTCCAGCAGCCGGGTGACGTTCTGCCCGGTAAACGCGATCCCGTGGCCGCTGTCGTGGCCCTGCTCGTCAAACACCGTGATGCCCTCCGCATTGACCTGAACGGCGTCGCGGGACACTTCGTCGAACATGTCATCGTCGATGATGACCACGGTCAGGATCGTCGCCGCAAGCGTGAGCGCGTCGAGCCCAGCGCTAACGCAGGCCGCTTTCAGCTTGCCCTCGCTCCGGGCATGGCCAAGCGCGCGGTAGAACGGCCAGCCGTCATAGTCGATCGGTGTGCTGCGGGAGCCGTCGTGCTCCGGTTCACCGAGTAACTCCTCGCTGAACTCGCGGACGATGTTGCGCCAGATGTCGAAGTCGTTGACCAGGTCATGTGGTGCAATGCTGGACGGCTGGAACTCACCGGCCGGAATCACGTCATAGACACCAGCGGCCGTTGCGACCTTGCGCGGGTCACGCCAGTGCAGCAAAAAGCTCGCGGTGCCGCGACTGCGCCGCAGCGTCAGCGTAGTCACCGCGGGCAGCACAGCCCGCCGCTGAAGATCGAACGGGTCACTGATCAGCGACCGGAACGGCAGGTCGCTGGCGCTGATCTCGCCGTTTGTGCCGACCCGGGCGCGGGCAAGCTCATGGCCCACCGCCTCGCTGATGTCGAGCTTGTCGAAATAGGTCGCCAGGCCGAACCGCATAGCACCCGTTCCCCCGGTCCATGCCAGGCCGAGCAACCGGTAACTTGGCCGGTTCTCGAACAGCGACGGTGGGTCCAGATACCGGATCGCGGTCGTGTACCGCCCGAACTGGTGCCCGGCACGCGCAGCGGGCGGACCGGCTGGGTCTCCGGCTCCGCTCCGGTCACACGCAGAGCCGGAGCGTCATTCACCCACGCCATCTCGATGTCGGCCAGATCGACGGGTCCGGCTGGAAGCCACGACGGCGGGCAGATAAGCGGCGTCCGCTTGATCCGGAACTCCGCGGGGTAAAGGCCGGCGGCCAACCGGGCGAGATCGCTGCGGTGGTGATTCAGGTAGCGCCGGATCGCACGCCACTCACCCTGGCTGGACTCCACTGACGCATGAGCCCCCGCAGGCTGCTGCTGGCCGCCCGTCTTCCGCGCCGGCCCCCACCCGGCAGCCTCACCCGCGCCCAGCAGCTCATTCGACAGCCCCAGATCGGCGGGCGGTATCCGCAGCAGACGCGAAACCCGCAGCAGGAAGCCGACATCGCGGATCTGGCGGCGCCCACGTTCGATCATGGACACATACGTCTGGTCCACCTGGAGCAGCTCGGCCAGCGCAGCCTGAGTCAGCTGGTTCGCCGTCCGGTACTCGCGTAACACCTCGCCCAGGCGTGGCAAGACGGCCGCGCTGTCATCTTCGGCTCCCGGCCACAGCCACGGCCTCATCCCCTCTGTCATGAGATCCCCGGCCACACGACCGACGGCTGGGTTCCGGGCACCGCCACGCAGTCTTGCTCCATCTTCGCTGTCACGCGCCGTACCTTCTTCCGCGGGGAGAGACAGCCCGCGCCCGGCTGCACCTGCGACCAGTGTCCACCACGCGGCCACACCCTAACCACATGCAAGCCAGATCAGGTCGTTCTGCGCCCGGGCGAGCCGCCGCGCGCTTCCGGGGCGACCGCACATGCCGAATAGCGGACGCTGGGTTTCGCACGTGCTTAACTTCGGCTTGTGCGGCATTCCAGCGCGTCCGTGGTGCCCGGCACGATTGCCCGGAAGCCTGAGCGGGTGACTGTGTGGCTGGCCGTGCTGGTTTCCTGCTGGCTGCTGAGCGGAGCGGTTGGGGCTGGCTGGCTTTTCGTGCTGTCAACTTCTCCACCCGGCCAGGCGGGGGTCGCCGACCCGTTCGCTGGCTTTCCAGATCCACCCGCCTGGACGGGGATCAGCCCTGATGCTGGTTCCTTGATCAATTTCGCGGGCACACTGGCGTTCTTGCCCTGGCTTGGGATGCCGATTCCGGTACTACTTCTCGGGCTGCGCCGCCTGTCCCGGGTGTCCGGGTCGGCGATCTGGTGGAAAGTCGCCTGGACCTGCGCAGTGGGTGCGGGCGTCGTCCTGGCCGTTCTTTTCGTCACCTCATACCATTTCCCGCCGCCTTACATCAGCTTCGTGCCGGTAGTGAGCTGGGGCGAACTCGCCGTCGCGCTAGGGTTCCTCCTGCTCGGGGCCATTATGTGGCTCATGATGTGGTACCTCATGATCAAGCGCCCACTTAGCACGACTCGAACACCCGAGTCGGGGGGAAAGATCCGCCGACGGATCGGGGCCGCCCCAGGAGCCGGACTACGCGTATCCCGCGATGGTCGGCGGCACCTCCAGCTGTGACGTCACCCGGCCACGGGCATCGCACATCGCTGCGGTGTGCGTATCCAGGTGAGTATCGACCCCGATGATCAGGTCGGCCTCCTCCGCAACACGCATGCTCTGTCCTCCTCAGCGTCATCCTGGAAAGGCGGCACCGGCCTGGAGGGAAACTCCCGCGGCAATCCTGTGATGAGTCACGGCCAGGAGCCGGACAAGCTCCTGATCAGGCCAACGAGGGTGGCCAGGCCGGTGCTGGCAGCACCGGGGACATGTCATTAGCAGGACACGCAACCCGGCGGTCAGGCATGCAAGAGTCACCCGGCGCCACCAGCACCAACCCTGGCCGGCCTGACGGCGACGCAGGAGGGCCGCATGCCGGGGCTGGACAGCCTGCGGCCGGATTACATCCAGGTGGCGGCGATCATCCCCGAGGCCAGCTTGGATGGTCTCTTCCCGTTCTCCGACACGTACAGGTCACTGCCCGCGAGGTAGAGCAGGAACCGGCCGGTCGCGCTGGCTGCCAGGCTTACGTGCTCCAAGTCCGGATAGCCGATCGCCACCTGGTGAACGAAGGCGCCGCTTGGCGTGACTTCCCACATCAGCCGGGACGTGTTGTGTATGGGGACCCCGCCGCAACAGGCGCGGCTGATGAACAGGTTCCCGTTGGGAAGGAAGATGCCCTCGCGGATATAGCTGCCCTGAGCGTCCGGCGACCCGGTGACAGAGACGGCGGTCACGCCGGGTCCGGGCCGCACGTAGTAAGGCGCGGCCGACGTGTCGACGATGCTCAGGGCCCAGCCCTCGTTGTCCTGGACCGCCGTGGTGGAGACCGCGAGCCGTACGTTGTCCGCCTCCCATGACAGGTGGGAGATTGGCGCGAAGAGCCCGCTCGATTGCACCTGAGGCGACACCGAAAGCACTGTTTCTGATCCGGCGGGCAGGGTGTGTATCACGACCTTGAAGAGGCTGGCCAGATTGGGCTGATTCGGGAGGCAGCCGGGCGTGAGCAGAGGCTGCCGCGCGAAAGCCAGCTTGGCGCCATCGGGGCTGATTGCGGGAAGTTGGCCGGGCGCGATCGATGTCGGGGTCCCGCCGCCTGTGCTGATGGACTTGATCTCGGCGTCGCAGCCAGACCGCTGAGCGTAGTAAACGGTCGAATGATCCGGGCTGACCGATATCTCATCGCCGAGGACGCGGGAGGCGACCAGCGTCTGCCGGATGCTCCCCGTCGCCGGGTCGATCCGCACCAGCGCGCCGGTCTTGGTGACCGCCAGGATTCCCGGTCGGCCAGTCGCATGCGGCGCGCTGCTCGAGGCTCCCGCTGGGGCCGTTCTCGCAGGCGCCGTGCGGGTCGCGCTCGGATGGGCCGGCCCCGCGGCCGTAACCGTCGGCCGAGCAGCACCACCACCACCGCATGCTCCAAGCATTGACAGGATCGCCGTCGCGCATGGCGCCAACCACAAGAAGCGCCGCGTGGCGGCGCCGGACATTGCCATCATTCACCCTCGATATCGAGCCCGCCAGGGACAGCTGCGTCGAAAGACCGCTGTCCAGGCGCTTTGGCGTTCAGGCGACGATCGTCGCAGTGCCGGAGGGACGCCGGCAAGCCCCAACCTGCGCGACTTGGTGAGGACTCTCACCGCCAGGGCCCGAGGCCCAGGAATCACCGAACTCAGTTCGGACGCGGTGGTGGTCTTGCCGCAGCCGAAAGCGCCGTTCAGCCAGATGGTCACCCGGTCATGCCACGAGCACACTCACTCACATGCCGCGCCTGG
>DPMS01000070.1 GCA_003541285.1 Actinomycetota bacterium | reverse complement strand
GTGCTGATCCCGGCCGCCTACGCGTTCCTGGCACTCACCCCCAGCGTGCGGGTCCGGTTCAAGGATCTTGGGCTTTTCTTCGGCAGCTTCGCCGCGGTGGCCCTGCCCTACCCGGTATCGCTCGCCGTGGCCGGCGGGTCCGCCTCCGGCAAGCACTTCCTCACCTGGCAGCTGTTCCGCCCGCCCAATCACGTGTGGACCTTCTATCCGACGGTGGTCCCAGCCGCCATCGGGTATCCCGTCATGGCATGCGCCGCCGGGATGCTGGGCTACGCCGCGCTGGCACACCGGTGGTCGTGGCGGGAGTCGCTGCTGGCGTGCTGGACGGCGGTGCCCTACTTCTTCTTCCAGCTCTGGCCGGTAAAGGGTTTCCAGTATCTGCTCCCCACGGCCGCACCCATCGCTGTTCTCGCGGCCGGCCTGCTCACCAGCACCGGTTCCGCCGGCAGGCTCGCTCACTATGGGGCCNNTGACGTGCTGCATGAGCATCGACCCGGCGAACGCGACCACCTTCCTGGCCGGCACCGGCGGTATCCCGGGCGGCAGGCAGGCGGGACAGTGGATCGAGGCCAACACCCCGGCCGGTGCCGAGATGCTCTCGATCGGGCCGTCCATGGCCAACATCCTGGAGTTCTACGGCCACCGCAGGGTCCTCGGGCTCTCGGTCAGCCCCAACCCGCTCCACCGCAACCCTGCCTACGTCCCGGTGACCAACCCAGACGCCCTGCTGCGGAGCGGGCAGGTCCAGTACATGGTCTGGGACGCCTACTCGGCGGCCCGTTCCCACACCTTCACTGCCCGGCTGATGACCTACATCCGCAAGTACCGGGGAACCGCCGTGCACACCGAGACAGTGACCGTCAGCACCCCCGAAGGCCCCGTCCAGCGACCCGTCATCATCATCTACGAGGTACACCCATGAGCCCCCGGCACCTGGTGCAGGCCAGCGTGGCCGCTGCCGCCGTTGCGTGCACCGCGCTGCTGACGCCGTCGGCGGCCCTCGCCGCACCGGCCGGCGGGCCGCACTCCCCGGCAACGCCCATTCACCACTTCGTGGTCCTGCTGCAGGAGAACCACACGTTCGACAACTACTTCGGGACCTATCCCGGAGCCGACGGGATCCCGAACGGTGTCTGCATACCCGTCAATCCCTTCAAGGGCCCCAGACCCTGCGTACGGCCATTCCACATCGGTAACCAGTCCATCGTCGACCTGGATCACAGCGCCTACTCGGCCCGGCTTGACCTGCACCGGGGGGCACTGGACGGCTTCGTCCGGGCACAGCATGTCCGCAGTGGCAGCGGAAGCCAGACGATGGGCTACTACAACGGCTCCAACCTGCCCTTCTACTGGAACGTGGCCGACCGGTACGTGCTCTTCGACCACTTCTTCAGTTCCATGCTCGGCGGCAGTTTCCTCAACCACGTCTACTGGGTGGCCGCGGGAAACGGCAACGCCACCCAGACAGTCCCATCGGGTGGCCTGAAGGTCACCACCATCTTCGACCGGCTGCAGCAGGCGGGCATCTCCTGGAAGTTCTACGTGCAGGACTACAACCCAGCCATCAACTTCCGGACGCTGCCCCACCTGAAGGACTCGAACCGCGACTCCCAGCCCATCTGGTGCCCGCTGCTGGACATCCCCCGGTTCCTGGACAACCCCACGCTCCGCTCGCACATCGTGGACATGAGCCAGTACTACACCGATCTGCGCCACGGAACCCTGCCCCAGGTCGCCTACCTCACCGCAGCCGGCATGAGTGAGCATCCACCGGGCAGCCTGACCACCGGCCAGCACTTCGTCCACGGGCTGGTGAACTCACTGATGTCGAGCAGGGAGTGGGACAGTTCGGCGTTCATGCTCGCCTACGACGACTGGGGCGGCTGGTACGACCATGTCCTGCCACCACACCGGGATCGCTACGGCGACGGCTTCCGCGTCCCGGCCATGCTGATCAGCCCCTACGCACGGCGCCACCTGATCGACCACACCACGCTCGATTTCACCTCGATGCTGAAGTTCATCGAGCAGAACTGGAAGCTCCGCCCGCTGACCAAGCTCGATGCGAAAGCTGGCAGCCTGGCGGGCGCCTTCAACTTCCGGCAGCAGCCCCGGCCGCCGGCCATCATCCCGCTGACCCGGGACATGCCAGCGCAAGCCCCGGCCGTCCGCAATGCCGCGCTGTATTCCCTCTATGGCCTTGGCGTGGCCTTCGCGCTGACCCTCATCCTGCACACGCGCCGCTCACGCCTGCACTGGCCGCGCCGGCTCACCGCGGTGATGACCGGAAGGTGGTCCGCGTGAAAGCGCCGCGATCCCTGTTGCTCGGCGCCATCGCCGCCGCGATCGCCGGCCCGCTGGCCACCGGGGTCACCGGGGGCAGCGCCGTCCGGGCGGCAGATCTGCGGTCCGCCACGGGCGGGCCGGCCGCCACCTTGATCCTGCAGACCGTTCCGGCGGTCAAGGCCATAGCGGTGAGCCTGGACGGCACCACCTACCGCACCGGAGCCGACGGGTGGGTAGCCATCCCCACCACCGCCGGTCCGCACCGCCTCCGCATCCTGCACCAGGACTCGTCGTCGGCCGGCACCAGCATCCGCTTTGCCAGATGGCGGGACGGCATCGCGCTGGCCAGCCGCGAGATCACGGTAGGCCCGGGGACCCACGTGGAGCAGGCAGGCTTCGTCATCTCCCGGCCCGTCGCCTTCCGGTTCACCGACTCCGGCGGCAGGACCGTGCCGCTTTCCCAGGTGGAGCAGGTCACGCTGACCAACGGCCTCGGGCAGCGGTTCACTTTCCCACCCGGGCGGCCGCCAGCCACATTCGCGGTAAACCGGATGGTCCGCGGGCGGTCGGGCCTGCGCCCGCTGCCGATCCGTTACTCGGTCCGCACCGTCCTCATGGACGGCTCCGACGTGGTGTTCGGGGGCAGCCAGAATTTCTACGTCAGCCGGGACAAGCAGCCCTGGACCGTCCGGGTGCTGCTGTTCCCCCTTCAGGTCAGGGTCCGTGACGCCCTTTTCAAATTCCCGATCGGGGATGCGGTCCGGCTTACCCTTCCCAACGGAGTCCACCGGCTCATCCCGCTCGGTAACGGCCACGATGTGCTGGTGCCGGGGCTGGCACGGGGCAACTATGAACTCGTCCCCGAGGGCCCGGGCTTCGGGCTTTCCGCACCGGCCGCCCTGTCCGGCCCGCAGACCGCCACCTTGCTGATGCTGAGCTGGATAGACGTGCTCGTGATCGCCGTCTTTGCGGTGCTGTTCCTGATCGGCCTGCCGCTGGCAGGTGGCCGGGTCGGCCGCAAGCCCGGCCACGGCCGGCGGCTGACCTGGCAGGCCGGGCCGACGCGAAGGCCGCAACCGGTCCCTGCCCAGGTCGGCACCCTCGGCGAGGAGACAGCAGGCACCCGGCCGGGCATGCCGGACCCGGGCAGAGTCGCTGTGGGCGGCACCGGTGGTCTCAACGTCACCGACGTGATGCCGGCGCTGTGGGACGTCGAGCCGCGCACACGGGGGAAGCGCAGGCGGGGACGATGACCACGCGGCCCCCACTCCCCCCGAGATTCCTGATCAGCAAGACGGCCCTGGGCGCAGGCGCTCTGCTCGCGATCGTCTGCCTCGGCTGCGGAACTGGCCCGTTCGCCGCCACCCATGCCGCCGCCGCCGGGACCCAGGCAGCAGCCGGGACCCAGGCAGCCGGCGCGAC
>DPMS01000774.1 GCA_003541285.1 Actinomycetota bacterium | reverse complement strand
TTTTCCGGATTAATTTTTGTCCGTTTTCTATATCCTTCTAGGAATTTGGCGGGGCGGGGGTGGCGGCGATCATCGGGGATTGCTGATAGCCGGCATTCCAAGGTCGGTGGGTCCGGTGCGGCGGTTGCGTTCGATGCTTCGGTCAAGGCTGGCGAGCTTGCGTTTAGCGGCTTCCAGGCTGACCTGGAGGCCCTGGACTTCGCCGAGCCAGCCGTTCATCCGTGCTTCGGCGACGCGTTCGCGGAGATTGTGGATGATCTCGGTGAGGCGGGGCCGTTGCTGCGGGGAAACGCGAAGCATCGCACATCGCATGCAAGCGTGTTCGTGCTGGCAGGATGCCCCGTATGGGCGTCCGCAGGTTCCGAGTGCGACCTTGCGCAGCTGGAAGTGCTGCTGGAATTCTTGCCATTCCTGATCGGTAGGCTCACGGTATTCTTCGGCGGGCCGGGTGGCTCGCCGCTTGCCGAGGAACGCGCGGTAGGAGCGGATCAGGTCTTCCTGGAAGACGGCCATGTAGGTTTCCGTGGTGGTCAGGCTCTTGTGGCCGAGTATCCGGGCTGCGATGTGCACGGGCAGGCCGCCGGTGACGGCTGCTGTCGTGAAGCACCTCCGGAAATCGTGGGGCCGGTAGGCCAGAGGCTGGCCTGTGGCGTCTTTGATGCCGGCGGCGGCGAGCGCGGTGTTGATCAGCTTGTAGACCGTGCCGGGGCTGATCACCTCGCGCCGGGCACCGCGGGTGCGCTGGAAGAGGTGCGGGAGGAGCGGCCCGGTGGTGCGCTCGTGGTGGTCGTAGCGGGCGACGAGGGGGACGTTGCCGTCGTTGCCGGCGCGCAGCCGGGTGATGATGGTGGCCAGGACGCTGGCGAGTTCCGGGTCCACGAGCAGCAGGCGTTCTTCGTTGCTCTTGGAAGGAACGATCTGCAGCAGGGGCACGATTTCACTGCTGTCGGGAAGCTTGTAGGACACCAGCGCCAGGTGGGTGATCTCCAGCAGTTCTTCCAGGCGGACGCCCGACAGGCGCAGAGTCTCGATGATCGCCCGGGCCCAGAACGCCTCGTCCTCGCGGCGGGTCAGGTTGATCGTCTCGCCGGTGACCAGGTTCTCCGCCGTGACGGAGGGGCTGCCCTGGTGACGGGCCGCCAGGCCGGCGCTCTTGGGGGTCTTCCGGCGGTAGCGGCTGCCGGCGTGGTCGAACACCTCGTCCGGTTCGCACTCGGCCGCCGCGGCCAGCAGCGCGGTCGTCTCGGCGAGGCACCGTTCGGCGGCATCAGCCAGCGCGGGCAGGTGCGGCAGGCGCTCGCGGACACGCTGGTGCATGGCGGCCACGGTCTTCCTGCGGGCCTTTTCGTATCCCAGGGTGTCGTTCTTGCGCACCGGGCTGGGCACTGCCCATGGCACCCAGCCCGGGTCTTCCAGCGCCCACTGCTGGATGTCGAGATAGAAGGCGCGCACCCGCATGAGGAGGGCGTGGATGTTCTTGCGCGGCCGCACCGTGCCGTCGGTGGCCGTGATGACCTGCACGCGTTCCTTCCACGCCTGGGCGATCTCGTCGGGCAGGTGGAGGGTGTCGATACCCGGGTGGTGCCGCTCGATGTCGGCCCAGAAGGTGCCCGCCAGCTCGCCGGCGAGGCCGGCCAGGGACTTGTAGTCCAGCGCGGGGCGGCGTTCATCGAGGTAGCGGATGAGCACATCGCGGACCGGGCGGCAGCAGATGCCGTAGTCGTCGACCAGCTCCGCGGTGGGCCGCTGGCCGCGCCGCAGCGCGGACCGGAGGGCGACGCCGGCCGGGGTCACCCCGATGTCGCCGAGGAGGTCCCAGGCCGCGTGCAGTCCCGGGATCTGCCTGCGCCGGGGCTGGGCGTGAACGCCCCACGCGAACATCTCCAGGACGTCGTCGGCGGTCAGCGCGCCGACGTCGGTACCGGTGTGCAGCACGATCTTGCTGATCACGCGCAGCGCGTCGCTCCGGTCGCGGCCGCTTAGCCCGCGCTCGGCTGCGGCGTTCCCGAGGCGGGCGAACATCTCGGGCCGCATGATCGTGTGCACCCGGTCGAGCAGGCCTTTCGCCCGGTAGGCGGTCAGGAAGTCATAGCTGGGCAAGACGACCCGGCACATCAGCAGGCAGCCCAGCCCGGCGACGTGCTCTTGCCGCCTGGTGACCGCCAGGCGGGTATCGCCCGGGGCC
Organism: Actinomycetota bacterium; assembly: GCA_003541285.1. Lineage (GTDB taxonomy): Bacteria > Actinomycetota > Actinomycetes > Streptosporangiales > Streptosporangiaceae > UBA9676. The sequence goes on along the minus strand of DPMS01000774.1, from coordinate 3,981 downwards.
AGCGTGCCGATCCAGCTGGTGTCGCGGTCGGCGCCGGAGACCGTCCACCGGTCCTGCCAGCCCTCGCCAGGGTGGGAAAGCAGCCAGTCCAGGATCGTGGCGGCTCCCCTGAGCCTCATGGTGCGGTGCACCGTGGCGGCGGGCCAGTCCGGCAGGCGGGGCAGCAGCGCGAGGATGTATTCGGCCGGCAGGCGGTCCACGGGCCCCACCCGGTGCCGCTGCAGCAGGCGCTCATCTGCAGTGAACGGGCTGCGGGTGCGGCGGGTTCCGGGTGCGGCGGTCGTCGTGGTCACTGCGGGGTTCCTCCGAACAGGACGGACAGGTCGCCTGCGTCGTAGCCGACCGCGGCCGGGGCCGGCGCGGCTTGCTGAATGCGCTGCCCGCGCGCGGCCAGGTGCTGCTGGACCCGGCGGATCACCTGGGCCTCGTCCTCGACCAGATACACGTCGGCGGTGGTCGACAGGTGCGCGTGACCGAGGATCGTCTGCACGTCCCGGATGGACAGCGACTCGTCACGGCTCATCCGCAACGCCGCAGTATGACGCAGGTCATGCATCGAGTAGTTGGTGCCCAGCAGCGTGTTGACCCGTTTGAACACCGCTCGCAGCGCCTCGTAGTTCATCGGCTGACGGCGCAGCCCGTCGCCGTGGTCGCGGCGGCGCAGTGTCCACCACAAGGGCTCGTGCGGTTCCAGCGGCTCAAGCTCAGCCAGATACAGCCGGATCCACACGAACGCCTCCGGACTGGCCGGAAGCCACTGCTCCGCGCCCGAGCCTTTACGGCAGACCCGCACGAGCTGCTCACCCCAGTCCAGGTCGGAGCCCCGCACGCCGAGCAGCTCGCTGGCGCGGGCACCGGTACTGATCCCCAGCGCCAGGATCGCCCGGTCCCGGTTTGATCGCAGCCCCGCGAACAGCTCGTTCCACCGCTCGTCAGGCATCGCCCGCGGCGTGCGCCGCGGAACCCGCGGGTTATAGCGGATGCGCCCCTCGGCCCGGAACGGCGCCAGCGGGTTGTGATGCTCGTTCGACCGCCGCCCGCGCCGGTCCAGCACGACCGGGTTGACCAGCGGGCTGCCGCCCAGCTCGATCCAGAACTCATAGAAGCTCCGCAGCACCGCATTGCCGTGCCGCACCGTCCGCGGCTCGTACTGATCACCGAGATAGCGCTTGCGGGTCACCGCGTTGACAGTGCCAGCCGTGACGGCCGACGCCGTCCTCGGCGAACTGCGCGGCTTCGCGGCCCGCCCCAGCCACAAGACGAAGTCCCTGACTTCAGCCGAAGTCGCCTTGTCCCAGTCCACGCCGACGGCCGCCAGCCACCGCCACCACCGCAGCAGGCCATAGGCATAGCTGCGAACGCTGCCGGCCCGGTTACCGCGGGCCACAAAATCCCGCAGGAACCGCTGAATCGGCTCTACCGCGTCGCCGGCCGGATCGACCACCAGCCACGGCACGACACCCTCAGCCGCAACGACGCGGCCCCACTGAGGCAACCGGATCGAGGCGAGGTCCCGCTCGACGAATCCATCCGACAGCGCCACGCGTCCCCCTTCGAAAGAGTCGCGTGATTTCTACCGGCCAGGTCACGGCCAGCGCACCCACCACCCCCGGCGTGTCGCCCCGTAGTCCGGTCAACAAACANNCAGAAGGTACAGATCCTTGTTGAACAACTGCCTGTACAACTGCGTGCATGGCAGGCCCTTCCTGCCGCGCTCGCGGAGAACGTTCAGCACCACTTCAGCCGTCTGCATTGCGCATCCTTCGTGGTTACCATCCGCTCGTCGCCTGTGCCCCTTCGCCCTNNGTCCCGTCCGTCTCCTTGAATACCCTGACAGGGCATCGCTCCTGCACCCCGGAGGATTGCAGCGGGCTAGTCGCCATCCCGCCGCAGGGGCCGGTGCCGGTTTCAGGCGTCTTTCCGGCAGGCGCCATATTTCGCCTTCTGGAGACTGGGCTTTAAGTAATCCGACTTTCACCGTATCGTGCGGATCTCCCGGCACTCCACCCCATACGCCTGGGCATGTCTGCCGGTTTCCTGGCATGCTATTTTCCCTTTATTGCCCTTTCGGGCTCCGGTTAGCCATTAGATCCAGAGATATTTCCTCTCATCTCTGCCCGCTGGGCGGACTATATAACAGCGCGCCTCATGGCGCACCGACTACTACGGGCACTCTGTCACCATAGGGCTCGCGCCCCTTAGGTGATCCCACGTTCACAGGCATTGCACGTTCTAGCGCGACTTAGGCTCCCACTCATCTCCTTAAATACCCTTACTGGATATCGCTCCTGCGCCCCGGAGGATTACGGCAGGCCCACTATCATCCTGCCGCAGAGGCCGGCGCCGGTTTCAGGCGTCTTTCCGGCGGGTGACAAGTTGCACCTTCTGGAGATTGGGATTCCTGCAATCAAGCCGTAGCCATATCGCGCGGATCCCCCGGCGCCTCATCCCATACGCCTGGGCATGACCGCCGGTTTCCTGGCATGCTATTTTCCCTTTGCACCTTTCGGATCCAGGTTAGCCATCAGATCCAGAGATATACCTCCAATCTCTCCTCGCTCCGCGAGGGATACAAACCTGCGCCTCGTGGCGCAGTGGTGGTCTTGTCCTCGCCGAACGTGGTCTCCGACGCGCTCCACCGGGTCAGGTACGTCTCCCGCACCTGGTCTGCGGGCGCGGCCTGGTGGTCCAGCAAGGTGGTGATCACGGTGCAGGTCTCGGAAACCTCCCCGGTCCCGTCACCGGAGGGAAGGATCACGTTGTGCTCGGCGGCACGCACGGGGAGCCGGTCGGCTTTCTTCCCGGACGGGGCGTTCAGCCAGGTCATGCGGGAGCCGTCGGGCAGCCAGCCCCGGCCCGGCCCGTCCTCGGAACCGAGGCTGATGCCGTCCTTGACGCGGGCGATGACGTGCCCGCCCGCATCCAGGATCGCCATGATCAGCTCGTAGCCGGGAAAGTTACGATCGAAGCAGATCACGCGGCCGGCGACCAGCTCCGGGCGGCGCCGCACCAGGCGCCTGAGCAGGGTCTGCTCCCCGGCGGCGCTGCCGCCCAGGATCGCCCCCAGCATCGCGCGGGCAGCCCGGGCGGTGATCGCGACGATCCGCAGCTGCGGGAACGGCGCGGAATCATCCGCGGTCCCGGCCGAGCCGAACATCACCCGGTTCGCCGGCGTGTCCGGCAGGTTCACCAGCATCCCGTCGGCGGCGCACACCGCCATCCCGGCCAGCAGCACCGCTGATGGCTCGTCATCGCTGATGAGCGGCCCGGCCGCCTGCCAGAACACGTCCTCCATCACGCCCGCCGGCACCGGCAGCCGCCAGTCTGTGACCACTTTCTCCGCCGGGACATGCCACTCCAGGGCGAACGGGATATCAGGCAACAGCCCGGCCAGTCGCGACAGCGCCTCGCAATACGACGCGTCCGGCACCAGGGTCATCGTGATCATCAGCCGGATGACCAGCGGATACGACATCAGCCGGCGTCGTTCCCGCTGTTTCAGCCGCCCTTGCGCGATCGCCGTGCCCACCGCCGCCTCGATCACGCCGTCACCGAGATGCCGCTCCAGCTCACCCAGCCGCACCAGGTCCGGCAGCCACGCATCCGCGACCACCGTCCCGTTACGGCGGACCACCGCCGGGGCCGTCACCACCGGACGGCAGAACACCGCCAGCTCGCCCGCCGCCGGCGCCGCATCCCGCGCTGTCACCGTCCCGCTGTGAACCTGCAGGCCGCAGGCCCGCACCACCACCGTTCCCGCCGGAGTCCCGGCCACCGGGACCTCCGCTGCCCGGCTTGCATCAACGACGGCAGGCAGATAAGAACACACAAGGGGCTCCTGAGACAGGCGTGGGCTAGGTACCCAACGCCTATCAGGAGCCCCTCCCCGCCTCCAAACGACTGCAAAACCCCCAGGTCACAACCTCATCGAAGTCCGCACGCCTTAAGTCCGTGGTGTTGGGTCAGCGGCCCGCGCGGCGC
>DPMS01000371.1 GCA_003541285.1 Actinomycetota bacterium | reverse complement strand
TTCAGCCCCGCTGGCGTCCGGTTCCTGGGCGTGGACATCCTGGACAACCCCGCCAGCGCAGAAGCGTACGACCGCAGTTTCAACATCAGCTACCCGAGCCTGAACGACCCGGGCGATCTGATCGCGCTCGCCTTCCGCAACACGGTTCCCCCGTCGGGAGTCCCCACCACCCTGGTCATCTCCCGCTCCGGCCGGATCTCCGCCAGGGTCATCGGCCCGATCTCGTACGCGGGCCTGCACGGGCTCATCTCGAAGGCGATGGCCGNNTCCGGCCGGGCAGGATCAGGCCGGGCACGCTCCGGCCGGGCACGCTCCGGCCGGGCAGGATCAGGCCATACAGTCCCCGGCCGGGCAGGAGGGCCCGGCCGGGGATCAGGGCTCTTCGCCCCCGCAAGCCGTCACGGTGCGGGCGGGGGACAGTGCGGCGCCTGCGTTCGGCCTCTGGGGCTGGATGCGGTGGGCGTGGCGTCAGCTGACCTCTATGCGGACCGCGCTGGTCCTGCTGTTCCTGCTCGCGGTGGCGAGCGTGCCGGGGTCGATGCTGCCGCAGCAGGGAATCGACCCGCAGGCGGTGCAGCAGTACTACGCGGCGCATCCCGCGCTGGCCCCCTGGCTGGACCGGCTGTCGCTGTTCAATGTCTTTGCCGCGCCCTGGTTCGCCGCTGTTTACCTGCTGCTCTTCCTTTCCCTCGCCGGATGCGTGATCCCACGCACGTTCCGGCTGGCTGGCGCGGCGCGGCAGCAGCCGCCGCGGGCGCCGCGCAACCTGGCCCGGCTGCCGTTCGCGGCCCGGCACGAGACCGCGCTCGCACCGGACGAGGCGCTCACCGCGGCGGCGGCCGTGCTGTCAGGCAAGCGGTTCCGGCTGCGCACCGGAGACGGCTGGGTCGCCGCCGAGAAGGGGTATCTGCGGGAAGCGGGGAACTTGCTGTTCCACCTGGCGCTGCTGGGACTGCTCGCCGCGATCTGCCTGGGCGGCATGTTCGGTTACAAGGCGGACAGGCTGCTTGTCGAAGGTGACTCCTTCGCGAACACGGCCACGGCCCTGGACGTCTTCCACCCTGGCCGGGCCGTCTCCGCCGCTGATCTTCAGCCGTTCTCGATCACGCTCAACAAGTTCGAGGCGTCCTATGTCCCCTCGGGTGCCCTGCGCGGGCAGCCGTCTGACTTCGACGCCTTCATTCACTACTCGCCGCAGCCGGGGTCGCCGATGCGCGCTTACGACCTGCGGGTGAACCATCCGCTGATCGTGGACGGTGTGCGGGTGTTCCTGATCGGCCACGGGTACGCGCCGGTGTTCCGGGTCACCGACGGGACCGGCCGGGTTGTCTTCAACGGACCGGTGCCGTTCATCGCTGTCGAGCAGTCGGGCCTGACCTCCGAAGGCGTGATCAAGGTGCCCGACGCCCACCCGCAGCAGCTTGGCTTCGAGGGGGTGTTCCTGCCGACCGCCGTCGATGTCCATGGGCGGCTCGGATCCGCCTTCCCCGCCCCGCTCAACCCCGCGGTGAGCCTGGTCTCCTACGCCGGCGATCTGGGCATGGACAGCGGCCCGGCCCAGTCGGTGTACCAGCTGGACACTGCTGGCCTGCGCCGGCTGGCGCTCGCGCCGAGGCCGCTTACCCCCGGCCAGTCGATGAAGCTGCCGGACGGCAACGGGACCTTGACGTTCACCGGCTACCGGCAGTGGATCAGCCTGGCTATCACCTACGACCCGGGCACCCTCCCAGCACTGATCGCCGGGATAACGGCCCTGGCCGGCCTGCTGCTGTCCTTCTTCGTCCGGCGGCGCCGGCTGTTCGTGCGGGCCGTGGCGGGGCCGGACGGCGGCGCCGTGGTCGATGTGGGCGGCCTGGCACGCTCCGACACCTCGGGCGGCTTCGAGGCCGAGTTCGCCGCCCTGGCCGGCGACCTCGCGTCCGGCTACCAGGGCACGGGATCGGCCGTGCCGTTCCAGGGCTCTCCACCAGAGCCGGACTCCGCCGCCGGGGACGGCCTGGCGGCCCCAGATGAACTGACCGAGGGGGAGTGAGAGCCGTGCCCATCAACTACGGGATGGCCAACCTCAGCCATTACGCATACGTGGCCACAGTGGTGGCGTACGCCCTGGCGGTGCTGGCTTTCGCGGGTGATTTCGCCTTCGGGCGGCAGGCACTCGGCCAGCTGAGGCCGGCCCGCGAGCCTGCTCCGGAACTGGTCGCGGTGGGCGCGGCAGCGGCATCCAGTGACGCGGCTGCCGCGGGTCCTGGACCAACGCCAGCGATTCCGGGTGAGGGCCACGGTACACGGACGGTTGCCGGGGGCGTGACGCCCGGTACCCGCGCCCCGTCGCCGGATAGCCGGGCGATGGGGCGCTGGGTGCAGGTAGCCCTTGTGCTGACCGCGCTCGGGCTGGCCGCACACATCCTCGGCGTGGTCGCCCGCGGGCTGGCTGTGCACCGGGTGCCGTGGGGCGACATGTATGAGTTCGTCACCACGGTCACCTGTGTGGCGGTCGCATTCTTCTTCTTCCTCATGCTCCGGTACCGGGCCTACCGGCTGGGCCTGTTCGTGCTCGGCCCGGTGGTGATCCTGCTCGGGATCGCGGAAACAGTCATCTACACCCCGGCCGGGCAGTTGCCCCCGGCGCTTCAGTCGTACTGGCTCGCCATCCACGTGACCTCGATCACCCTGGCGACAGGGGCGTTCGTGGTAGCAGCCCTGTTCGGGGTCGTCTACCTGCTCGCTGACCGGCATGCCAAGCGGGCTGCCGCCGGGCTGCCCACCCGCGCCGACGCGATCTTCCGCGTCCTCCCGGTCCCCAAGGTGATCGACCAGCTCGCCTACCGAACGGTGATCTTCGGCTTCCCGTTGTGGACCTTCGGCATCATCGCTGGTGCGATCTGGGCGGACGAGGCCTGGGGCCGGTACTGGGGATGGGATCCGACCGAGACCTGGGCCTTCATCACCTGGGTGGTGTACGCCGGCTATCTGCACGCCCGCGCCACCGCGGGCTGGCGGGGCCGCAGGTCCGCCTACATCCAGCTGATCGGGTTCGGGTGCCTGCTCTTCAATACCGTTGTGATCAGCCTGCTCATCAAGGGGCTGCACTCCTACGCCGGGCTCAGCTGACGCGGCACGGCAAGCTCTTTGACCCTGCCTGGGGCGCGACTGCCGGCTCCGGACTGGCCCGGCGGTGGCTCAGCGGAAACCCCCGCCGGTAACCATGCCAGGGCTCGTGTGACCGCGTCAGGGCTCGTCGCCGTGCTCGCGGCCACGGATCAGCCGCTCGAGCTCGCTGATGAATTCTGGATCGTCTTCCGGCCCGGTCAGCCGCCGCGAAGGCCCGTCTGCCTGGCTCTGCGCGGGCAGCCCGTCGGGTTCCGGCCACCGGTCACGGCCTGCCGGATGACGCCACAGCGCAGCCTGCGCGTCCAGCCCGTAGCGGGACAGATGCCGTGGCCGCGGCAGTGTGCGGCCAGCCAGCCACCAGGCCAGCGTGCCGCCGACCAGCAGACCCGCGATGAGAAGCGCGGAAAGCAGTCCCAGCAGCGCCATGGCCGCAGCCTAACCTCTGTGCTATCCCTGCTGCGGGTAAATCGGCTGACTCATGTTGGCTTACCCGGCGGTCCGTAACACATGACAGTCAGTTACGACAGATGACGATGGAGATAAATCGTCGTAGTCTGGCGGCCTGGCACGCGATCGCGGGGAGAGCGATACATGCGGCTGAGGATCTTCGACAGGCTCCGACGATCCTTCCGGTCACCGCCTGCCCGCGGTGCCGGGGCAGCGGCGTGGGCTCTTACCGGCGACCGGTCCACCGCGGCCACACCCGCCACCGGAAGGCATCGCAAGGACGGAGAGCCGGGCGAGGCGGCGGAGAGGTGGCCGGCCGGACCCGGTCAGCCGGCGGCCGAAGCCGGGCCGTTCGGCTCCCCGGTAGGGGTTGCCCGCCCGCGCATGAGCAGGCTATCGCGGGCCGAGACAGCCAGCCGGGGGAATTCACGCCGTCCGGGGGCGGCCAAGGCCGCCATCCGGCCCGTGCCCAGGGTCCTCCCCGAGGTGCGTCCTGGCCCCGCGGCGCGTCCCGGCTCCGCGGCGCGTCAGGTAGGCGAACGGGGACGCGAGCAGCGTGCCTCAGCATCCCGTGTTGACGGGCTGCCCTGGTACGAGGTCGCGCACGCGCGCAGGGTCGCAGAGGGCCACCGGGACTGCGGGCAGCTGGAGATGATGCTGCAGCGCGATTGGGAGGAGGGCACGGTGCCGCCGCCGGAGGCCGTCCGGGCCATCAACCATCTGGCAGGACTGCCGTCTGCGGTCAAGGAGAGCCTCGCCGGCGGGCTTGATGCGATCTTCGTCGGTCCAGGGGGCGTGCCTGACCTGGACGACATGGGCCGGCTGCGCGGGGTCCCGCTGCCCTCGGGCCGCGCCACCTGGGATGCCTGC
>DPMS01000091.1 GCA_003541285.1 Actinomycetota bacterium | reverse complement strand
GGCGAGCAGCAGCGGGTCGCGCTCGCCCGGGCGCTGGTCGCCGACACCGGGCTCATCCTGTGCGACGAGCCGCTGTCGAACCTCGACGCCGACCTGCGGGAGCGGATGCGGGTCGAGATCTCATCCCTGGTTCGCGAGGCTGGCGCGACCACGCTGTACATCACCCACGACCAGGCCGAGGCATTCGCCCTCGCCGACCGGGTGGGGGTGCTCGAACGCGGCAGGCTCGTCCAGGTCGGTACCCCGGAGGAGATTTACACCCGGCCGTCCAGCCCGTTTGTGGCCCGCTTCACCGGCCTGTCCGGCGAGTTCACCGTCCAGATCAGGGACACCGCCGCGGCCGGGCATGTGGAAGTTGAGCCCGCCAGCCCGTCGGGCCGGCCGTTCCGTGCCCGCCGCCCGCACGGGCCCCTGGTCAGCGGCGCCGGCCTGCTGCTGGTGCGGCCCACCGGGGTGCGGCTGTGCGTCGGCCACGACGGCGAGCACCATCTGACCGGGACCGTCGCCGACGTCGCGTTCCGCGGCCGTGGCTATGAGCACGCCGTCGACGTACCCGGGCAGGGGCGCCTCACCGGTGTGTTCTCCGAGACCCGGGCGGGGCGGGGCGAGCGGGTCGGGCTGCGTTTCGAGCCGGACGGCTGCCACGTGTTCAGCCCGGCGGAAGCCGGTGATCCCGGCCCGCCCGAGCCTGACGATCCCCGGCCCGCAGCGCCCGGCCGGGCCGCCCAGACAACCCCCGCCGCGCTGGGCACAAGGGTTGCCTGACCGGTTACGCGCGGTTCATCACCCATCCGGTCCCCGGCAGCCCTACGAGAGCTTCGTCGCCCACTCCATCGCGGCCGTCCAGGCCAACCCGGCGCTGTGGCGGTCCACCGCGATCTTCGTCACATTCGATGAGAGCGGCGGCTACTACGACTCGGGCTACATCGAGCCGGTGAGCTTCTTCGGAGACGGGCCCCGGGTGCCGATGATCCTGGTGTCTCCCTAAGCCCGCCGCGGCGTGGTGGGCCACACCTACAATGATCACGTCTCGATCCCGAAATTCATCGAGGCCAATTGGCGGCTGGCGCCATTGTCGGCCGTCAGCGAGGACAACCTGCCCAACGCCACACCCGGTGCTTACGTGCCGCTGGACGCACCGGCGATCGGCAATCTGATGACTGTTCTCGACTTCGGCCGCCCCCAATTTCGCCACCCTCAAGCTGCCCGTCTACGCCGAACCCAATCCCGCGACCGTGACCGCCCCGAAGATCAGTAACGCCGAACGCTGACCGGGGCTGGCCTCGTTCCGCCGGGCCCTGCGACCTGTGACGCACGAGCATCACTGGCCCGGCAGGCACTAGCATCGGAGCCGTGGGCACCACGTTGAGCATCACAGACACACCCCCCCACCTGGTCGAGGCCGATGCCGTGGTCATCGCGGTGCGCAAGGGGCCCAGCGGGCCGCTGCCGGGGCCAGGCAGCAAGGATGTGGACGAGGCGCTGGGCGGCACCCTGGCTGGCACCCTGGCCGCGCTCGGCGCCACTGGCGACCCCGGTGAGGTCACCAAGATCGCAACCGGCGGCCGGCTGACCGCGCCCCTGCTCGCCGCGGTCGGCATCGGCGCCGCTGGCGACAGCAGCGACGCCGCCCTCGACCCGGAGGTCCTGCGCCGGGCAGCCGGCGCGGCGGTCCGCACCCTGGCCGGCGCCGGGCCCGGCGAGGCCCGCGAACGGCGGATCGCGCTCGCCCTGCCAGCCCGGGACGGGGCCGAGGCCGAAGCGGCGGCGATCGGCGGGCTGCTCGGTGGCTACACGTTCCGGCGCTACCGCAGTGAACCCGCAGGCCAGGTGGCGCTCACCCTGCTGGCTGCGGGCGGCCACGCGGCCGCGGCGGCCCACCGGGCGCAGGTGCTGGCCACGGCCGTCACCCTCGTCCGGGACCTGGTCAACACCGCGCCGTCCGACCTGGTTCCGGCCGCCTTCGCCGCCCGGGCGGAGGAGATCGCGGCCGGGGCCGGGATGACCATCACCGTGCTGGATGAGCAGGCGCTCGCGGATGGCGGATACGGCGGCATTCTCGGTGTGGGGCAGGGCTCGGTGCACCCGCCGCGCCTGGTCCGGCTGGAGTACGCACCGCCGCAAGCCAGCAGGGTGCTCGTGCTCGCGGGCAAGGGGATCACGTTCGACTCCGGCGGCCTGTCGCTCAAGCCACCCAAGGCGATGGAAGCGATGAAGTCCGACATGGGCGGGGCGGCGGCGGTCCTCGGCGCGATGCAGGCGATCGCGGCGCTCGGCCTGGCGGTCAAGGTGATCGGCTACCTGCCGCTCGCCGAGAACATGCCCAGCGGCACCGCCCAGCGGCCCTCGGATGTGCTCACCATCTACGGCGGGACCACGGTCGAGGTGCTCAACACCGACGCCGAGGGCCGCCTGGTGCTGGCCGACGCCCTCGCCCGGTCCGGGGCCGACTCCCCTGACCTGCTGATCGACGTCGCGACGCTGACCGGTGCCCAGGTGGTATCGCTGGGTACCCGGGTCGCCGGGGTGATGGCCAACGATGGCGCACTGCGGGACGCCGTGGTTGACGCCGCGGGCCGGGCAGGTGAGGCCATGTGGCCGATGCCGCTACCGGAGGAACTGCGCAAGGGCCTGGATTCGGCGGTCGCCGACCTGGCCAATGTCGCTCCGGACCGCAACGGCGGGATGCTGGTGGCCGGGCTTTTCCTGCGTGAGTTCGTGCCGGTGGGCGTGCCCTGGGCGCACCTGGACATCGCGGGGCCGGCGTTCAATGACGGTGCGGCCTACGGGTATACCGCCAAGGGCGGGACGGGGGCGGCGACCCGGACGCTGGTCCAGATCGCACAGGATGTGGCGGACGGGCGGTTGCCGACCGGGCAGATGCAGGCCGGGTAACACGGAGAAGGACCAAGGAGCGTTCCTGTGGCGGATAGCAGCGACCTGTACGACATCGTCATCCTCGGCGGAGGCAGCGGTGGTTACGCCTGTGCGCTGAGGGCGGCCGAACTCGGCAAGAGGGTCGCGCTCATCGAGAAGGACAAAGTCGGGGGCACCTGCCTGCACCGCGGGTGCATCCCGACCAAGGCCCTGCTCCATGCGGCCGAGATCGCCGACCACGCCAACGAGGCCGAGGCGTTCGGCGTGAAGGCCCGGTTCGACGGCATCGACATGGCCGGGGTCCAGGCGTACAAGAACAAGGTGGTCGACCGGCTCTGGAAAGGGCTCCAGAGCACCATCGCCAGCCGCAAGGTCGACATCATCTACGGCGACGGACGCCTGGTCTCGCCCACCGCGGTCCGGGCCGGCGACCAGGTCTACGAGGGTGCGCATGTGGTGCTGGCCACCGGCTCGGAGCCACGCAGCCTGCCCGGCCTGGCGATCGACCATCAGCGGGTCATCACCAGCGACGACGCACTGGAACTGGACAAGGTACCGGGCGCGGTCGTCATCCTCGGCGGCGGGGTCATCGGGGTGGAGTTCGCCAGTGTCTGGCGGTCGTTCGGTGCCGAGGTGACCATCGTCGAGATGCTGCCCCACCTGCTGCCGCCCGAGGATGAGGCGAGCTCGAAACTGCTTGAGCGGGCGTTCCGGCGGCGCGGGATCGCCTACCAGCTCGGGGCCGGGTTCGAAGGGGTCAAGGACACGCCGGACGGGGTGACCGTCACCCTGGAGGGCGGCAAGACCCTCAACGCCGACCTGATGCTGGTCGCCGTCGGCCGTGGCCCGGTGTCGGCCGGGCTCGGCTACGAGGAAGCCGGCGTGACGATGGAACGCGGCTTCGTCATCGTCGACGAGTACTGCCGGACCAGCGTCCCCACGATCTCCGCGGTCGGGGATCTCACGCCCGGCCTGCAGCTCGCGCACGTCGGCTTCGCCGAGGGCATCCTGGTAGCCGAGCAGGTCAGCGGGCTCAAGGTGACACCGATCGACTACGACGGCGTGNNATCTACAACTGGGAGGCGCTGCCATCGGAGGTGGCGCAGCTCATTCACCCGCACCCCACCCAGTCGGAGGCGCTCGGCGAGGCACACCTCGCACTCGCGGGCAAACCCCTCCACGTGCACTCGTGACCATGCGCGTGCTCCCGGCCCTACCCCCGCCACCGCGCACCCACGAGTGCTGACCACGAAGGAGTCACCCAAAGCCATGCCGGTCTCCGTATCCATGCCACAACTCGGGGAGAGCGTCACCGAGGGCACCATCACCAGGTGGCTGAAGCACGAGGGCGACCGGGTGGAGGCCGACGAGCCGCTGCTCGAGGTCTCCACCGACAAGGTGGACACCGAGATCCCTTCGCCCGCCGCCGGTGTGCTCACCAGGATCGTGGTGCCCGAGGCCGAGCCGGCCGCGGTCGGAAGCG